>NZ_JBGMOE010000232.1:0-26075 GCF_041424195.1 Tardiphaga sp.
TGTTCAAGGGCGACACCAACTGGCGCAAGATCAAGACGGTCGAGAGCGAGACCTACAAGTGGAACATGGGCTCGACCTATGTGCAGAACCCACCCTACTTCGAAGGCATGAAGCAGCAACCTGAACCGATCGTCGATGTCGTCGATGCACGGATTCTCGCACTGTTCGGCGACAAGATCACCACCGACCACATCTCGCCGGCCGGCTCGATCAAGCTGACCTCACCCGCTGGCAAGTATCTGTCGGAGCACCAGGTGCGCCCGGCCGATTTCAACCAGTACGGCACGCGCCGTGGCAACCACGAAGTCATGATGCGCGGCACCTTCGCCAACATCCGCATCAAGAACTTCATGATGCAGGGCGCCGACGGCAACGTCCCGGAAGGTGGCATGACCAAGCACTGGCCCGACGGCGAGTCGATGTCGATCTACGACGCCGCGATGAAGTACCAGGCCGAGCAGGTGCCGCTGGTCGTGTTCGGCGGCGCCGAATACGGCAACGGTTCGTCGCGCGACTGGGCAGCCAAGGGCACGCGTCTCCTCGGCGTTCGCGCCGTGATTACCGAGAGCTTCGAGCGCATCCATCGCTCTAACCTCGTCGGCATGGGCATTCTGCCACTGACCTTCGAGAACGGTTCGTCGTGGAAGAAGCTGGGTCTCAAGGGCGATGAGAAGGTCACCATCCGTGGCCTCCAGGGCGACTTGAAGCCCCGCCAGCAGCTCACCGCGGAAATCGTGTCGGCCGACGGCTCGCTGCACAAGGAAACCCTGCTCTGCCGCATCGATACGCTCGACGAACTCGAATACTACCGCAACGGCGGCATTCTGCATTACGTGCTGCGTCAACTCGCAGCCTGACGCCCACACGTGGGTGTGACGTAGTGCCTCACTGCGAAGTGAGTGGCTAGTGAACAGAAGGCGGCCTATGAAAGGCCGCCTTCTGGTGTTTGAGGGCATGAACGTGTTAGCGACACCAATGTGCGACACCGCCTGTTATGTGTCCCACCTCGAGCGTGGCAAAACCTCATGAAACCCTTTGGCAGCATATCGCAGTGGACCGGCGCACTTGGCGTGTGCGCTGCCATCGCAGCAAGCGGTAGCGCGCTGGCCCAGCCCCGGGCCGTGCTGGAGTTGTTTACCTCGCAAGGTTGCTCGTCCTGCCCGCCCGCAGACAAGATCATCGGTGACCTCTCCAAGGACCCGTCCGTGATCGCATTAAGTATGCCGATCGATTACTGGGACTACTTGGGCTGGAAGGATACACTGGCCGACTCGCGTTTCAGTGCGCGTCAGAAAGCCTATTCGCAGATGCGCGGCGATCGCGACGTCTACACGCCACAAGTCGTCGTCAACGGCGCCACTCAGGTGATCGGCAGCGATGTCGATCGTATCAAGGGCGCGATCAGCGAAACCAAGAGAGGCACCGTGATGACGGTGCCGGTGTCGATGTCGGTCTCGGGTAAACACGTCAACGTGTCCGTTGCCGCATCGACTACTGCGTCGGATACGGCGCATGGCGAAGTCTGGATTTGCTCGGTGGCGAAAGCTGTGCCGATCACGATCGGTCGCGGCGAGAATCGCGGCAAGCAACTCACCTATTACAACGTCGTTCGAAACTGGCTGAAGGTCGGCGACTGGACGGGCAACGCCGCCAACTGGACGCTGCCGCTGGAGAACATCTCCAGGGATGGAGTCGATGCCGCCGTCGTCTATGTGCAAGACGGCACGCGCGACAAGCCCGGCGCGATGCGCGGCGCAGCCTATACGTCGCTGCAGTAGTTTTAATCTCTCGTCATAAACGATCTCGTCATTCCCCGACACTCCAACTGGAGTGTCCAAGGGCGAACGCAGCGACGGCTGTGCGCGACCCCGGAATCTCGAAGTAATAGAACCGGCGTCGCACCATGGTCCCGCTTGGCGCAGGACGGCATCAGACGTGTCTTGCTTTAGGCGATCGGCCGGGTTCGCGCTTTCGTCGCCCTTGCTGACCACACCGCGCCCCGGAAATAACAGAGTGCATCCACCAAAAAGAAAAGGACCAACTTGCGTTGGCCCAGTGGGGATTAACTTCCTGCGCAGGGTCCGATCCCAACGACCGCGGGGGGCTGGGGGCTGAGGAATCCGAGACCGGAAGAACCGGACCCGACGCAGTAGCTTCTTGTCGCAATCCAGAAGGGCGCCCGATGGGCCAAAGTTTGGCGGCAATAAGATTCGACTGACGTTCCCGTGACGGCAAATTTCTACCATCAGGCTCGCGGATCGGCCCTTGCAGAGGACTGCGGTCAGCGCGATCATGTCGGGGATGTGACAGGAGGCGCCGCATGACTGTGATTCCGGGAGATACCGAACCGAGCGAGAATCGCGCGGCGACGGGCTCTGCCGCCGCCGCACTTGTCGTCAGCTTCAATCGCCTTGAGCTCAGCCGCATCCTCAACCTGTATGGCCGTATGGTCTCCGACGGCGAGTGGCGGGATTACGCCATCGACTTCCTGCGTGACCGCGCGGTGTTCTCAGTGTTCCGCCGCTCGTCGGAAGTGCCGCTATACCGCATCGAGAAAGATCCGCGATTGGTGCGCAAACAGGGCATGTACAGCGTGATTTCAGCTGGTGGCCTGATTCTGCGCCGGGGGCACGAACTCGACCGCGTGCTGCTGGTGATCGATCGCAAGCTGGCGGTGGTCTAGATCGATTCGCGAATCGTCAAGGCAGCGTGCGGGCTCCGTCCCCCAGCGCAAGCTGCATCGAGACGGTGTCGAGCCAGCGGTCGAATTTGAAGCCGACGTCGGGATGCACTCCGATCATCTGGAAGCCGGCATTGCGGTGAACCGCGATGGAGCCGGCATTGGCGCTGTCGCCGATCACGGCGACCATCTGGCGATAGCCGCGGCTCTCGCATTCGGCAATCAGCCGCGCCAGTAGCTTGCCGCCAATGCCCCGCCGCTGGGCTTTCGGATCGAGATAGATCGAATTCTCGACGGTGAAGCGATAGGCCGGTCGCGGGCGATGCGCGCTGGCATAGGCATAGCCGACGATCTGGTCCTCCTGTGCAGCCACCAGATAGGGATAGCCACTGTCGATCAGCGCCTCGAAACGGCGGGCCATCTCGGCCAGATCTGGCGAGAGCAGTTCGAAGGTGGCCGTGCCGAATCGCACCGCTTCGTCATAGATCGCAGTGATCGCGGGCAGATCTGCCGCCGTGGCGGGCCTGATTTCGATATCGGACATGGCACGGAGACTATTTTTGCTCCGTCCAAAAGAAAAGCCCCGGCCTTTCGGCCGGGGCTAAGATCTTCTCTATGTTCCGAGGCTTATTCGCGCTGTCCGAGCAACTGGAGCAGCAGCGTGAACAGGTTGATGAAGTTCAGGTAGAGCGACAGGGCACCGGTGATCGCCGCGCGCTCGGCAATATCGCCGCCCTGCGAGGCGTAACCGTAGATGTAGTCGTTCTTCAGGCGCTGGGTATCGTAGGCGGTGAGGCCGGCGAAGATCAGCACGCCGACAACCGACACGATGAACTGCAGCATCGACGACGCCACGAAGACATTCACGAGGCTCGCGATGATGATGCCGAACAGGCCCATCAGCAGGAACGACCCCATGCCCGTCATGTCACGCTTGGTGGTGTAGCCATAGAGGCTCAGCGCACCGAACGAGGCAGCGGTGATGAAGAACACCCGCACGATCGAGGTGTGCGTGTACACCAGGAAGATCGACGACAGCGAGATGCCCATCAGAGCCGAGAAAGCCCAGAACAGCAACTGCGCGGTGGCCGGCTTCAGCCGGTTGATGCCGAACGAGATGGCGAACACCATGACCAGCGGCGCCAGGATGAACACCCACTTCAGGGGGCTCACGAACATCGCGTAGCCGAACGGCGTCAGGTAGGAGCTACCGATCCGGGCCGCGGCGCCCGAGGGGTCCGTGGTCACGGCTGCCATGTATACACCAAGAGCAGCCAGGCCGGTGATGGCCAGACCGATCGACATGTAATTGTAGATGCGCAGCATGTAGGAGCGCAGTCCGGCGTCCACGGCAGCGGCATCGCGCGCGCCGACCCGGCCGAAGGGGGAAGCATAGTTACGGTCTAGATCCGACATGGTCGAAACCTCGATGTTGTCCGGCTGATCGCAAAGGGTTCGCGTCGCCGGTTCGAATTGTATCCCAGATATCTACGCCCCTGACACTAAATTCGATTTCATAAAAAATCGATGTCATCTGCGTTCGATGTCTGACCCAAAGGGTATGTGGTAAACTAACACATTCGCTGCAAGCTTCCACGCGTGGCGGAATGTCGCTCCGATTTGCATTCAGGCATCCCGGTAAACTTTCAGCCTGACGCAAGCTTGGCGGTTTCGCAGCCTTTCTGCACGAATCAGCCCGCCCAAAGGCTGCTTCGTGTCAAAACGGGTCACAAATTACGCAACACGGTGGCAGGCTTCTGATTCAAGGCTACCAGCGTACCCGCCAGACCCAGCCCGACTGTGACAATTAGCGCCGCCAGAACCACACCTGCCGCGCTACCGGCCTGCCAGACGAAACTCAGCGTCATCAGACGCGTGACGATCAGCCACGCCGCCACTGAGCCGGCGATGACGCCAAACACCGCCGTGGCCAGGCCAATCATGAGATATTCAAGTGCATAGGCACCCAGCAGCCGCACGCGCGTGGCACCGAGGGTCTTGAGGATCACAGCGTCGTAAACGCGATGCCGGTGGCCGGCGGCCAGCGCGCCACCGAGCACAAGGATCGCCGACAGCAACGTCACTGCGCTGGTACCCCGGATCGCCAGTACAAGGTTTGTGACAACCGATCCCACCGTATCGAGCGCTTCCCGGACCCGCACGGTGGTGATCATCGGGAATGCGTCGGCGACCGCCTTGACCAGACCGGCATCCTGGGACGGATCGGACTTCGGTTCCGTCAGCGTGGCGATATGGGTATGCGGCGCACCGCGGAAGGTATTGGGCGAGAACACCAGCACGAAGTTGATGCCGAGGCTCTGCCAGTCGACAGACCGCATGTTGCCGATCCTGGCGGTAATATCGCGGCCGAGCACGTTGACCACGACCTCGTCGCCGAGTTTGAGCCCGAGCCCATCGGCCAGCTTCTTCTCGAACGACACCAGTGGCGGCCCGCTATAGCCGGGCCCCCACCATTCGCCTTCGACCAGCTTGGAGCCGCGCGGAACCTCATTGGTGTAACTGAGGCCGCGGTCGCTCTGCAGCACCCATTCGGCGTCGGACGATGGCTTGAGGTCTTCCGCCTTGACGCCGCGTGCGGCGACGATCCGGCCGCGCAACATCGGCACGTCCTCGACGATCGACTGTGGCTGCTTCTCCTTGAGAAACGCGCTGAAGCGGTCGGCATCGGTTGAGGGAATATCAATGAAATAGAACGAAGGCGCCTTTTCCGGCAACGCCGCCATGAACTGCCGGCGCAGATTGCCGTCGATCTGGGTGACGGTCACCAGCACCGTCAGGCCCAGTCCCAGCGACATCACCACCGAGGGCGTCAGCGCGCCGGGCCGGTAGATATTGGCAATGGCCAGCCGCAGCATGGTCATACTCGGCCGCGGTAATTTGCGCGCAAACCCCATCAATGCGCCGGCGATACCGCGCAGCAAGGCGAACACGACCATTGACGACACCACGAATACGGCAGCGACACGCTTGTCGTAAGCGAGCCCGACCACCACCGCAATCAGCAGCCCGACCACGAGAGCCATCCAGAGCATGTAGCGCAGCTTCGGCCGGTGCGATTCCGTCAGCGCCGCATCACGAAACAGCGCCGCAACCGGCACGTCGTGTACGCGGGCCAGGGGCCACAGGCCGAAGGCCAGCGCCGTCAGCAGCCCGTACAGCAGCGACAGCGCCAGCTCATCGAGATGAAGCGCCGGCACCACCGGCAGCGGCAGCAGCTTGCCGAACAGGCCGACAATGACAAACGGCAGGGACGCACCGACCACCAGGCCGATCAGCGAGCCGATCACCGCCAGCACCAGCACCTGCGTGAGATAGATCGCGAACACGTCACGGCCGGTCGCGCCAAGCGCTTTCAACGACGCGATGACGTCGCGGCGGCGATCGATATGGCTCTTCACGGCATTGGCGACACCGACGCCGCCGACCAGCAGTGACGCGAGGCCAACCAGCGTCAGGAACTGGGTGAAGCGCGTGATGGTGCGCTCAAGCTGCGGCGAAGCGTTGTCGCGCGAACGGATTTCCCAGCCGGCTTGCGGCAATTGGGCACGCGCATCGTCGGCCAGCGCCTTGGCAGCGCGATCGCCGGAAACCGTGTCCGGCAGGCGAACGCGGTAGATCCAGCGCACCAGACTGCCTGGCTGCAGAAGCTGGGTGGCGCGCAGGGCGTCCTCGCTGGCGAGGAACCGCGGCGCGAAACCGACACCGCCCGCGAGCTTGTCAGGCTCCGCTGAAATTTCGCTGCGAATCTGGAACGTCGCATTACCGACCGTGAGGCGGTCACCGACCTTGAGGCCGAGCCGGGCCATCAATGTCGTATCCGTCGCGGCGCCATAGGCGCCGTCGCGTTCGGCGAGCAGATCGCTCATCGGCATGTCCGGCGTCAGGGTCGCCTTGCCGAGCAAGGGATAGCTGCTATCGACGGCCTTGATCTCGACAAGCGCAAGATTGCCGTCCGGCGCACGTGCCATGCCGCGCAGCGTTGCGGCAACCGACACTGCACCGCGTGCGCGCAAGAAGGCGAGCTCTTCCGGCTTGGCCTCACGCTGCATCAGCGAGAATGCCACGTCGCCGCCGAGCAGCGTACGGCCTTCGCGCGCCACGCCCTCGCCGAGACTTGCCGCAACCGAGCCGACGCCGGCGATGGCCATCACACCCAGCGCGATGCAGGCGATGAAAACGTAGAAGCCGCGCAGGCCACTGCGCATCTCGCGGAAAGCGTAACGCAGCGCCAACGACGGGCCACGACTATTTGGAACAGTATCGGTGATGACGGTCATGCGATCAGGCCGTCTCGACCCAGTTGCGCTCGGTGGCGGCCCCATCGATCCGGCCGGAGCGCAACCGCACCACGCGGTCGCAGCGATGCGCCAGCGTATGGTCGTGGGTCACCAGCACCAATGTCATGCCGCGCTGGGCGTGCTGCGCGAACAGCAGATCAACGATCTGGCCGCCGGTGGATTCATCGAGATTGCCGGTGGGCTCGTCGGCGACCAGGATCGCAGGGTCCGGCGCCAATGCGCGGGCCAACGCAACGCGCTGCTGTTCACCGCCGGAGAGCTGGGTTGGATAGTGATGCAGACGGGCGCCAAGACCGACTGCTTCCAGCTCGCGCGCCGCACGGCCGGTCGGATCGGGATGACCCGCCAGCTCCAGCGGTACCGCGACATTCTCCAGCGCCGTCATGGTCGGGATCAGGTGAAAGGACTGGAAGACGATGCCGACGTGGCGGCCACGAAACCGCGCCAATCCGTCCTCATCGAGATCATTGAAAGAGGTACCGTTGACCACCACCTGACCTGAGTCAGGACGCTCTAGCCCCGCCATCACCATCAGCAGCGTGGACTTGCCGGAGCCCGACGGGCCAATCAGCCCGATCGCTTCACCAGATCCGACGCGCAGGCTGATATCCTTGAGGATATGCACGCGCGCGGCGCCGGTGCCGAGCGAGAGGTTGATGTTCGAGATTGAAATGGTGTCCGGCGAAACGCCGGCCGATGATGAGGCTTCAATGAAAGTATCCATGCGAGCTTCATATGGCACTTCATTTGCGGCGGTCGAGGGGCTGCTACGCACGTTTATGTGGCTTCTCGCGGCAGGTCTAATGGTCGCACTTCCGATTCCCACCGCCACGGCACAGGCGGCTGCCGCCGGCGCCGCCAAACCGGTCAAACTGGTGGTGCTGGGCGATTCACTGAGCGCCGGTTACGGGCTGCCGGCTGCGGCTGCATTTCCCGTCCGGCTACAAAAGGCCCTGAAGGACAGGGGGATAGAGGTCGAGATGATCAATGCCGGCGTATCCGGGGATACCACCTCAGGCGGTCTCGGGCGGCTCGACTGGTCGGTGCCCGAGGGGACGCAAGGTGTGATCATCGAGCTCGGCGCCAACGACGCGCTCCGCGGCACCGATCCGAAGGTCCCGCGTGCGGCACTCACCGAGATACTGACGCGGCTGAAGGCCCGCAACATCGCCGTGTTTCTCTGCGGCATGGTGGCACCGCCGAACTACGGCGCCGATTATGCGGAAAAGTTCAATTCGATATATCCGGATCTCGCCAGACAATTCGGCGTGCCGCTCTATCCGTTCTTTCTCGAAGGCGTCGCCGGGGACAGCAAACTCAACCAGGCCGACGCAATGCATCCGACAGCGGAGGGCGTCGACATCGTCGTGAAAAACATCCTGCCCAGCGTCGAGGCATTTGTCGGCACGATCGCCGGGCAACGCAGTTGAGAAACAGGCAGCCTCAACCTTAATGACGGTTTTTCACGGAACCTTCATGCACCGAGCGCGGCATCTGCTTCGCAGAGTCACAGAAGTCGGGTAAAAAAAGACATCGGTGATTCGTCACCGGCTCGTTTGTTCGGGCATGATTTTCGCCGAGGGGTGCGGGCGTGCGTAAGCACACCGTAGTCAGCACCTTTCGGCGAAAATCGCGCCCCGGCAAAGAGGAGCTGACTATGCCGCGTTTGTTCGCCGGACTGGAGATACCAGCCGAGATCGGCCAGACATTGGCCAATTTGCGTGGCGGCCTGCCAGGCGCACGCTGGATCGATCCTGAAAATTATCATGTCACGTTGCGCTTCATCGGCGACATCGATGGCGTCTCCGCCAACGAGATCGCCGATCTGATGTCACGCGTGGAGCGCAGGCCGTTCGAAGTCGCGGTCCGCGGCCTGTCCAGCTTCGGCGGCAAGAAGCCCCGCGCTGTCGTCGCCTCGGTGGATCCGAGTCGTCCACTGCTTGAACTGCAATCCGAACTGGAACGGCTGGTGCGCCGTTGCGGGCTCGAGCCCGAGGGCCGTAAATTCACGCCGCATGTCACACTGGCCCGGCTGCGCGATTCCTGCGACCGCGACGTCGCCGACTATCTTTCGGTGCGCGGCTACTTCCCGACGAAGATCTTCACCGCCTCGCGCTTCGTGCTGTTCTCCTCGCGGGCCTCCACGGGCGGCGGACCTTATCTGGTCGAGGATTCCTACGCGCTCTGCGCATGAGCGCATATCCGCATCGACCAATTCGCATCTTGCATTTTCCGGACACATGGGGCCGTTAGGGCCCCATGTCGTCCAGCCCTCCGCAATCCTTCCGCGAACAATATCAAGCCCTCGTAGCCTCCGGCGCCATTGAGGCCGACCCGGCGCAGGCCGGCGCCGTCGAGGCCATTGCCGCGCTCGATGCCGCGCTATCCACCTACAGGCCAGCGCGCAAGCAAGGCTTCTTCGGACGCCTGTTTGGCGACAAGGATGCGCAGCCACCGCGCGGTCTTTACGTCCACGGCGAGGTCGGTCGCGGCAAGACCATGCTGATGGACCTGTTCTTCGAAGCCAGCTCGGTCTCGCACAAGCGTCGCGCGCACTTTCACGAATTCATGGCCGACACCCATGAGCGCATCTACAGTTTCCGCCAGAAAATCGCGAGCGGCGAGATCCCGGAAGGCGATGTCATCGCGCTGACGGCGAATTCGATCTTCGATGAAGCGTGGCTTTTGTGCTTCGACGAATTTCATGTCACCGATATCGCCGATGCGATGATCCTCGGCCGTCTGTTTGCACGACTGTTCGAACTCGGTACCATCGTCTTCGCAACATCCAATGTCGAACCGGTCAATCTCTACAAGGGCGGTCTCAACCGCGCACTGTTTTTGCCGTTCATCAAACAGATCGAAGATCATATGGAAGTGCGCAAACTGGATTCGCGCACCGACTATCGATTGGAAAAACTGGCCGGCGTAAAGAGCTGGCTGGTGCCGGACGATGATGCAGCAAAGGCCGCACTCGACAAAGCCTGGGCGAAGCTCACGGGCGGCGCACCCGCCAGGTCGCGCGACATTTCGATCAAGGGACGCACGCTGCATGTCCCTCTGGAGGCCCAGGGCGTTGCACGCTTTTCATTCGGCGACCTCTGCGAGAAGCCGCTCGGCGCGTCCGACTATCTGAAACTGGCGCACGACTATCACACGCTCTTCATCGAACATATTCCGATGATGGACTATGGCGACCGCAACGCCGCCAAGCGCTTCATTGCACTGATCGACACGCTCTATGACAATGCCGTGAAGCTGATGGCCTCGGCGGCCGGTGAACCGCACGCGCTCTATCTGGCGAGTGAAGGGTTCGAAGCCATGGAGTTCGCGCGGACCGCGTCGCGCCTGTTCGAGATGGGCTCGGAAACATATCTGGCCCTGCCCCATGGCCGCAGCGATTCCACGGCGTCAGGCGCCACCACGGGCCTGGTCGAAACCTGACGCGCGATCAGATCGATATCAAAGCGGAATCGGTACTTTCGCAAGCGATTCCAATTTCCGGTTTGCTCATAATAATTTGCATTGCAGGCCGGCGCTCGACAATTGGGCAGGCCCCGACTTGAACGGTGTCCGCGAAAGGGATAACCAGCCTGTCAGCATTTCCTGCTCCCTCCCTACCCCTTCGGGCTTAAAGGATAGATTTCCCATGGCGCGTAACAAAATCGCATTGATTGGTTCTGGTCAGATCGGCGGAACGCTCGCTCACCTCGTTGGCCTGAAAGAACTCGGCGACGTCGTGATGTTCGACATTGCGGAAGGTGTGCCGCAGGGCAAATCGCTCGACCTCGCACAGTCCTCGCCGGTTGACGGCTTCGACTCCAAGCTGACCGGCGCCAACTCTTATGAAGCAATCGAAGGTTCGGACGTCATCATCGTCACTGCCGGCGTGCCGCGCAAGCCGGGCATGAGCCGCGACGACTTGCTCTCGATCAACCTCAAGGTGATGGAGCAGGTCGGCGCCGGCATCAAGAAGTATGCCCCGAACGCCTTCGTGATCTGCATCACCAACCCGCTCGACGCGATGGTCTGGGCGCTGCAGAAGGCCTGCGGTCTTCCGGCGAATAAGGTGGTGGGGATGGCGGGCGTGCTGGACTCGGCGCGCTTTCGCTACTTCCTGGCCGATGAATTCAACGTGTCGGTCGAGGACGTCACCGCCTTCGTGCTCGGCGGCCACGGCGACACCATGGTTCCGCTGGTCAAGTATTCGACCGTTGCCGGCATCCCGCTACCAGATCTGGTGAAGATGGGCTGGACCTCGCAGGCCCGCATCGACGAGATCGTCGACCGCACCCGCAACGGCGGCGCCGAGATCGTCAACCTGCTGAAGACCGGCTCGGCCTTTTACGCGCCGGCTGCGTCGGCCATCGCCATGGCCGAGAGCTACCTCAAGGACAAGAAGCGCGTGCTGCCCTGCGCCGTGCACCTCAACGGTGAATACGGCGTCAAGGACATGTATGTCGGCGTTCCTGTCGTGATCGGCGCCAAGGGCGTCGAGCGCATCGTCGAGATCGAGCTCCTCGGCAAGGACAAGGAAGGCTTCGACAAGTCGGTGGCTTCGGTGGTCGGCCTGATGGACGCCTGCAAGAAGATCGCGCCCGACCTGCTCGGTTAAGATCAGGCTCACCTCACCGGCACCCTAGGGGTGCCGGTTTTGCATTTGACGACATTGGCAAACACTGCAACGAACCCCTCAGCCAATTCGTCCGTCACGCGGAATTATCGTCACTTTGACTTGCCGCATGCTTGGTATACGGTATGCCAGTTCAAAGAAAACGACGTGAATTCCAAGTTCACCAACCGGGGTTCGGGAGCGACTTATGAATATCCATGAATATCAGGCGAAGGCCGTGCTGAAGGAATTCGGCGTGCCCGTTTCCAAGGGCGTGCCGATCCTCAAGGCCGAGGAAGCCGAAGCTGCCGCCAAGCAGCTCGGCGGTCCGTTGTGGGTGGTGAAGAGCCAGATCCATGCCGGCGGCCGCGGCAAGGGCAAGTTCAAGGAAGCCTCGGCCGGCGACAAGGGCGGCGTCCGCCTCGCCAAGTCGATCGACGAGACCAAGCAGTTCGTCAAGGAAATGCTCGGCGCGACCCTCGTCACTGAACAGACCGGCCCCGCCGGCAAGCAGGTCAACCGGATCTATCTGGAAGACGGCTCGGACATCGAGAAGGAATTCTACCTCTCCCTCCTCGTCGACCGTGAAACCTCGCGCGTCGCTTTCGTGGTCTCCACCGAAGGCGGCATGAACATCGAGGACGTCGCGCACAACACCCCGGAAAAGATCGTCACCTTCTCGGTCGATCCGGCCACCGGCGTCATGGGGCATCACGGCCGCACGGTTGCGCAGGCGCTGGGCCTCAAGGGCGATCTCGCCAAGCAGGCCGAGAAGCTGGTGGCGCAGCTCTACACCGCCTTCATCGCCAAGGACATGGACATGCTGGAGATCAATCCGCTGATCATCTCCAAGCAGGGCGAGCTGAAGTGCCTCGACGCCAAGATGTCGTTCGACTCGAACGCGCTGTATCGTCACCCGGAAATCGTCGCGCTGCGCGACACCACGGAAGAAGACGCCAAGGAAATCGAGGCGTCGAAATATGACCTCGCTTACATCGCCCTCGACGGCACCATCGGCTGCATGGTCAACGGCGCCGGCCTCGCAATGGCCACCCTCGACATCATCAAGCTCTACGGCGAAAGCCCGGCCAACTTCCTCGATGTCGGCGGCGGCGCTTCCGAAGAGAAGGTGACCGCGGCGTTCAAGATCATCACCGCCGATCCGAACGTGAAGGGCATCCTGGTCAACATCTTCGGCGGCATCATGAAGTGCGACGTCATCGCTGCCGGCGTGGTTGCCGCGGTGAAGGCCGTCGGCCTGCAGGTGCCACTCGTCGTCCGCCTCGAAGGCACCAATGTCGAGGAAGGCAAGAAGATCATCCGCGAATCCGGTCTCAACGTGCTGCCCGCCGACGATCTCGACGACGCCGCGCAGAAGATCGTCAACGCTGTGAAGGGAAAGTAAGTAGATGTCCGTCCTGATCGACAAGAACACCAAGGTCATCTGCCAGGGCTTCACCGGCAAGAACGGCACCTTCCACTCGGAGCAGGCGATTGCCTATGGCACCAAGATGGTCGGCGGCACCTCGCCGGGCAAAGGCGGCTCCACCCATATCGGCCTGCCGGTGTTCGACACCGTGGCCGAGGCCCGCGACA
Organism: Tardiphaga sp.; assembly: GCF_041424195.1. Lineage (NCBI taxonomy): Bacteria > Pseudomonadati > Pseudomonadota > Alphaproteobacteria > Hyphomicrobiales > Nitrobacteraceae > Tardiphaga > Tardiphaga sp. Next base: position 13,208 of record NZ_JBGMOE010000232.1, read on the forward strand.
AAACGGGTGCCGATGCGTCGGTGATCTATGTGCCGCCGCCGGGCGCCGCAGACGCGATCTGCGAAGCCATCGACGCGGAAATCCCGCTGATCGTCTGCATCACCGAGGGCATTCCGGTGCTCGACATGGTGCGCGTGAAGCGTTCGCTGTCCGGCTCCAAGTCGCGCCTGATCGGGCCGAACTGCCCGGGCGTCGTCACCGCCGGTGAATCGAAGATCGGCATCATGCCGGCCAACATCTTCAAGCCCGGCAGCGTCGGCATCCTGTCGCGCTCCGGCACGCTGACCTATGAAGCCGTGTTCCAGACCACCCAGGCGGGCCTCGGCCAGAGCTCGGCCGTCGGCATCGGCGGCGATCCGGTCAAGGGCACCGAATTCATCGACGTGCTCGAGATGTTCCTGGCCGACCCCAAGACCACCTCGATCATCATGATCGGCGAAATCGGCGGCTCGGCAGAAGAAGACGCGGCGCAGTTCATCCGTGACGAAGCCAAGCGCGGCCGCAAGAAGCCGATGGTCGGCTTCATCGGCGGCGTCACCGCCCCTCCCGGCCGCCGCATGGGCCATGCCGGCGCCATCGTGTCGGGCGGCAAGGGCGACGCCCAGTCGAAGATCGCAGCCATGGAAGCCGCCGGCATCCGCGTCTCGCCGTCTCCGGCACGCCTCGGCACCACGCTGGTGGATGTGCTGAAGGGCTGAGACTAGCTCGACAGAGATGAGAATAAGAAAGGCCCGCTCGAAAGAGCGGGCCTTTTGCGTGCGGGACGCTTGATATCAACTGGGTAGGGAAACGACTGGTGCCCAGGAAAGGATTGCGCGGCCTGCCCCCTAGCCGTTGATTTACAGGGGAATTTTCTAACGGATATTTGGATTGTTTACCAGACCTGTGACGGCCCGACCGTCGCGAGGGGCGCGCGAGGCTAGCGATACAGCCTGGTAAGCTTGTCGTTGTATTAATTTAATGGACCGATATTGCTTCTCGCTGCAGTGGGGCAACCGCTGGTTGACGTAGCGAAGGCAGATTAACTTGTTGGTAACCTTTGATAATTGGATTAACGGCCGGGAGATCACCGCGCTGGGGACGAATGCTGGGGCACAAGCCCTCCCGTTCCAAGGCTGGCGAAACTTTAAAGAGGCGTTCGCTCCGGAGTTAATTGCTAGGGCCGTCTCTGAAAGTCCTATCCGCGTCAAAAGATGCATCGATCCTTTCTCAGGTTCCGGCACCACCGCGCTCGCCTGCCAGTTTTTAGGCATCCACCCCACGTTCATTGAAGTGAATCCGTATTTGGCGGATCTGGCCGAGGCTAAAGTCTCCCGCTACGATGTGCCTTCACTCACGCGAGATTTCTCGAAGCTTGTGCGGAAGGCAAATGGCATTTCGCGAGCCGCTAGGGTTGTCTTTAGCGGTCTACCCCCGACATTTATTGAGCCTGGCCACAATGGCCGCTGGATCTTCGATCGCGGTGTAGCGGACCGACTCGCCGCTTATCGCATTGCCCTGAAGGACATCAGGGATCCGATCAATCGACGTCTCTTTCGAGTTCTGCTCGGCGGAGTCGTGGTGGAAGTGAGTAATGTCATTGTAAGTGGCAAAGGCCGCCGCTACCGACGCAATTGGGAAGACCAAAGAAAAACGGCTCGGCATTTGGACGAAGCATTCTGCGCCGCTGTAGAGATCGCAGTCGGAGACATTGTTCGTCACGGCACGAGAAGGGAAATGGACTACAGCCTCTTCCGCGGCGATTGTCGAAGCATTTTGAAGAAGCGAAGAGCACAATACGACCTCGCCGTTTTCTCGCCTCCTTATCCCAACTCTTTCGACTATACCGATGTGTATAATGTAGAACTGTGGGCGTTAGGTTACCTGAAAACACCCAACTCCAATACCGAGCTCCGCACTTCCACATTGTCATCGCACGTTCAAATCAGAAGAGAGTTCCCTCCTGCCCCGAAGGGCTCGCCAGCTCTTGCGACTGCGCTCGAGCGTCTCGAAGACGTGAGAGATGAGCTGTGGGACAAGTCAATTCCTGAGATGGTCGGTGGCTACTTTGCAGATATGGCAACGGTGATCGATAGCCTATGGAGCCGACTGACTAAGGGAGCGCAAATGTGGATGGTGGTCGGTGATAGCCGGTATGCCGGCGTCTCAATTCCGGTTGGAATGATACTAGCCCAACTTGCAGAACAGTCGGGTAAAACCGTTGTTAATCATGAGCCATTTCGTTCAATGAGATCGTCTCCGCAGCAGGGAGGACAGCAGAGCCTCTCCGAAACACTTTTAGTGCTCAGCCGTTAGCTTTAGAACCATACTTGACCGCTCTTAAAGCTTTCGAAGAATTGTGCACACGATAACGCCTCAAAAAGATGGCGTTGCCAGTCGCAATCGACTGTATCGGCTTAAAGCATTCATCATCGTTACAATGATCTGGCTTTCTCATGTCATAGCAACATAGAACACCAACTTCCGAAGCGTTCTGTGTTTTGTATGCCACGGCCTGCAACACGCCATCTTTGATTGCCTGTTCGCTAACCGTCTGTGAAATTGAACGACCCGATGAAGAAAATGACTTTAGAACTTTCAGCTCTAGCACCGCCCGACACAGCCAACCTTCCCCTTGCCTGGACATCATTAGCAAATCGCATCGTCCTTCCGTTCCCGAGACTTCGAACTTCACCACGATACTTCGCCAGAACACGACACTAAGCGCGGTTTTCAACCATGCTTGAAAGAATGCCTCAGCATTCTCTCTGGGGTGATACTTCGATGCCGCCTTCCACGGATCTAGAATATCCAAAGTCGCATCTGGAGTTACAAAGTTCTGCAGATGAAATGTATTCAACACTTGATCTAAGGTATCGAAGTCAAACGCAACATCTGAGACCGCAAACTTTACGACACGCGTCTCGTCATTCAATCCGTTGGGGTAAAATCGGATTTCGCGGTCCGTGCCGGCTGGATTGTATACGCATGCAGCCATCGATCCGAGCTTTAAGTCCATCACTTTCTGAAAAGCTTCGGAGGTTCCGGAAGTGGGAAGATCGAGTGCATAACCGCTGACAAATGTAGCCGGCGAGATCCACAGCTTTCCGACTAACGAGCGCGAACCGTCGTCAATTATTGGCTCATGCTTCGCACCGATCGAGTTCGCAAGCTCGCGAGGGCGGTCAGAGATCAGAAAGATCGCGACGTTCTTTTCGTCATTTACAGCATCTGAATTCTGAATTCTGAGACCGATCACCTTTGCGAGGGCTTGGATGGCTATTGTTATTGTTGAAGCATCTAGATCTGGCTCGGCTCCGAAGAACTGTTTTGCAATGCCAGAGAGCTGATCAACATTCGTTGCACCAAACGGAGATGGATCGCCTACTGCGACCAGCTCTTTAGGCGGCAGCTGTGGTTGCTCAGGGTTCTGAAACATCGCCCCTGCAGTGCCGGCCTCAGCATCCTCGGGAGTCTCCACAGAGACCTCTCCGTCACTTTTCTGTTCAAACGGCTGCATTTGCTCTCCGCTCTAGAAGATGCATGTAGAGCTGCAGCTTGTCGCCTCGTGACATCCGCACCCCACGCGGAGACACCCGCTCGAAGTATTGCGCGGCAGACGCGCTGTAGTTGGCGATCTGCCACTCTGAGAAATCAATTACGTCCCCAGTCCCCGTCCGTTGATCCGACCACGTGACGTCCTGGAAAACTAGTTGTTCAACGGGAGTTTTCAGTCGTGAGCTTGCGAAAGCGAGCCTCCGAAAGAAGTCTCTTGTCGCACGCTCAGATTCAAACGCATCGGAAAACTCAATTACGCTCTTCGCGCGCCTGTCATTTAGCGCGAACGCCCCCTCCAGCCTCCATCGACCGCGCTCCTTAACGTGTCCCACGTTATGAACGGATGCGATACCGAGCCCAACCAACCGATCAAGCTCGCGTTGAAGGTCTGGGTAGAACGGTCCGCCGCTCCGCTTTAAGATCTTTCCGTCAAAGCTGTGTTCCGACCAAACTGGCGCAAGAATATTCGCCAGGAACGCAAGAGCGTGGAATCGCGATACTGGGATTGGCGTAAGATCTGCGGCCTCACATGCATCAAGCAGGAGGACCAGTCTCAAGCTATTAGAAAGCGAAGTCCTCCCCTCAAAAGCCATGCTATGGCCTCCGTCCCTTGACGATGTTGTCAAGGAACTCCGCATACTTCGCTCTATCGGCACGCATCGCTGCGTTGGCTGCCGCGTCACTTATGAGATCGACAATTCGCTCTCGACGGTTCTTCTGTCCAGTAATCCCAGAGATAAACGCTGAAACAAAATGCCGACTAGGTAAGTAGGATGTGACGATAACCCTGTTCAGCTTGTTAGAATTAGCGAAGGCCGCCAACTGGTGCCCCGCTCGAGTCGCAAAAAGAAAATCTAAAGACGCCTCGGGAGCGTCTACTATTAGTGAAGCCGCCCCCCTTGGCGCAACCACAGTCATCAGGGCCATACGGAACGCCAGATCCACAAACTCTGCCTGAGACTGAGATACAGAGTCAGGACCTTCTCGAACCATCAACCCAGCGACTGAGCCTCCTGTCATCGCCAATCGGAAAACTGGAAATGCGAACGTGGCCAATCCCTGTGCCACGCGCTCCTGTATTGTTTGGTAAACTAAAACAGCCTCTTCTTTTACAAAGAGCGTTATGAACCGTTGGAAAGCGCCCGCGATTCTATCCTGCAACTGCTGAACGTTTTCGGTGACTTGCGCTGTCTTTCTCTGAAACTTCTGCGCTGCCTTATCCCGCTTCAAACTATCGCTGCGAAGAATATTGTCGAGAAGGCCTATCTCTGTTTCAGCGTTGGAGAGCGCTGCCCGTTCCGCGGGCATTTTCTTTAAGAGCTGGACGATCTCCTGATCAATATCAATCGACCTTCGTCGCAAGTCTTCGTATTCATTCTCAAGCTTCGCGAACTCTGCAATCGACAAGCTTTCTTTGTGTTCAGCATCCGCCATTTGCTGTTCTGATAGACGAAGCTCTTTCTCAAGCCTTTGAATGCGAGCAACGTCAAGCTTTGAAAACGATATCTCCTTCTCGGTTAAGGCATGTACGGACCCGCAGATTGGGCATTTTCCTTCGTCTATGCGTTTCTCCAAGTCATCGGCATTTGGTGCAGGATCGGCGCCACAGACTAAACATTGATGCTCCGCGAGCAGATGCGCGACGATATAGTGTGCTGTTTGATTGGAGGGCTCGAACCAGTGCTTTAGCGATTGCATTTTTATTCGCTCAAGCTCGCGAACAGATGCCTCTCGCGCTTCCGCTGCATTCAGCTTTCCTAAACGAGCTTCTCGACGTTCCTTGTCAGAGCGAATACGAAGACTACCGATTTTATCTAGTTGATCCCTCGTGGCATTTGCCTCTGCCTGTTTTATTCGGAGCGCCGCCTCAACATCCTGAAGCTTTTGAACGCGTGTCGAGGCACTCTCCTGCTCCTTCTTTCGTCGAGAGATGACATTATAAGTATTGCGATACGCGCTATCAGCCGAGATCAGCTGTTGCTGCGCAATGGCTAGTTTCGTAGCTTCTTCCGGCGGCAAAACAAGGACGCGGAATATCTGTCTTTGGGCAGTCTTATCCCAAACCAGACTCCGACGATCTTCGAGCATAAACGTTAGATAACGAAGAACAATCAAAGCATCAAAGAATGTATCAACGCCAAAACAGGTCGCTAATGCGGCTTGATACCTTTTCTCGTCGTCATCTATTGCGATCTGGTCTCGCCCGATAGATACCGAAACCAAGCTTAGATCAGACAGGCGCCTTTGAACGAGTAAGGTCTTTGAGCCGAACTTGACCACTAGTTTTGCAACAGCCTCTTTTGCGCCATCTGCAACGCGCAGCGCAAAGTAAGACCGATCTCGCTTGTCGAACTTCGATGCCTCTGGGCGGATTTGGCCAAGTTCTTCATCCGATCGACCAGATGGGAGGTCAAAGGGCCCTGTTAGCATTCTCAAAAGAAGGCCAACCATCGTTGATTTGCCAGAGCCATTAACTCCGACAATTACAGTTTGACCCGCATTGAAAGTGACAACGAAGGGATGAGCATAGGATGAAGGAAAAAGGCCGTAGTTCTGTATGGTAAGCGTCTGAAATACAGGAAATGAAATCATTGGCTCACAGATGATCACACCGAGACATGTCCGCGGTACTATATGCAAGTTGTAGCTTCGAACACAAGCTCCACGAGCCTAAGATGCGTCTTCTCCTTTAAATAGCAGAGGGAAGTCAGACTTCGAACTGAATCGATCAGCGATGACTGTAAGTTTTGCCTCATCGACGTGGAATTTCTCACGAAAGATTTGAACTACATGCTGCGGCGCGGGATCAACAATTGTTATTTCCGGAATGCTTGTGCGATTGGCAAATGCGCGCTCAAAGAGGTTGATACTCTGCAGATCCGTTTTTGGGAACGAATAGCCAATTACGAGCAATCTGTCCGTTTCTGCTATTGCTCTCTCTGCTGTTGACCAAAGCTTCGAGAATAGCGATCCGAAAAATTCATAGCTCTTGTTTCGCACTGGCGGTATGATCAGTGGCATTGTCGCTAATCCTTCGGCACTGCTGACACCATCCATTCTGTGAGGAGCCCGCAGTCGCGTTCTTATGATCACTCTCCCCGGGGACGCCGGACGCCCTCCAACGTCCAGAAAGTTCGGTGGATAGTAGCCGTAAGAGTAAGGTTGATAGCCCGGAATGTATCTGCCTGCGTAGCAGGGATAGGGCACAGTCGCCTTTTCGAAAATGTGAAGCGTGTCGCCTGGAAGATCATGCCCCGCGACAATCTTTCCTTGCCCATCTGTCGTTGTATATCCGGTTAGCCAGTTCGTTGAGCCGTGGAGCTTGATAAGATTTGGCCAGTTGCGAGGCCCTTCGACTTCGTTTGGATCTCTCCACCCATCTGAAAATATTTTCCTCGGACGAACATCATAACCGCCATCCACGGACCAAGCAGTCTCGCTAGACAATGCTCGATCCATTAGTGTGTCCCAATTAAACGTGATGATGGAATCATCCGGATTGATGTGCCTTGCTATCAGCTTGTGAGCCTCAGATATCGGCCCGTTCTGGATCTCATTCAAAACCGCCGTAAAGAGAAAGATCAGTTCGTTGAAAGCCTTATACGGCAGCATCCAATTGCCGGGATCATTGGTCTTTAACGCTTCATCTCTGTGAGACTCAATCTCTGAGTGCAGGAGCTCGATGTCTATCCCTGCTCTGAGGAATACATTTGGATCGACACCCTTAGTTTCAATGAGAAATTCAAACAGTCCATCTAAGAGAACCCAGGGCGCACCCTTGATCTTTAGCTTGTCGAATGTCTGGAAGAAGTCGAGAGCAAGCGGCATAAGCACGCCAGTGGGTGATTCCGTATAGCTTTTTGATGCCCCAGCTCCCAGTAAAACAACCTGCATCTCCACCTCCAAACATTGGATGCTTTTCAACAATTTGATCTTACAAGTTCTCTATTGAGCTAACTCAATTGATTTTCTTCGCCCTCACGACCGGGATCGCGATCATCCAGAATGTTGGCTTGAATAGCTAGAGATAGATCAACAGCTGCGGCCCAATCCTTGTAGCCTCAAAGACCGATGCTATGGGCCTCTTACTCTCTGTATCCGCGCAGATGAACCAGAGATGAGCGTTCTCCAAGCTCGGCCAAAATCTGCTGAGGGCTAAAAATCTGAGACGTCACCTTAGAGAGCAGCGGAAAGCAATTCCCCCGGTGTGGTAGATGCGATCAACATAAAATCATTAGCAGAGCCATCGCATCAATCGCTGGGAGCTGCACTCCAATGCTGAGTCAAAATGACTCGCTACTCGTACATTTACGAGCGAGTCATCGCCTAACTACGGTGTCGACGGTCGATGACTAAGTTGTGGGATGTTTCGCACGCTTGAGTAGTGCGTGGTGAAGGGCGGATGCCTGACTGCCTCGGACCGAAAAAGCAAAGGCCCACTCGCGAGAGCGGGCCTTTTGTATTTGGTAGTCTACCTGTCATTCCGGGCGGCACGGAGGCGACTGGATCGAGCCCGGAATCTCGTCCTGCGACTCACATCGGGATTCCGGGTTCGCGTCCGGCAAGAGCCGGCCGCGCCCCGGAATGACGGCGTGGGATGGGTCGTCGCGCAGCTAACTTATGCCGCCTGCATTTGCTTCTCGCCCAGCAGCGGGAGGCCTTCCTCGATGGGATATTTCGGATCGCGCGACCATTCGTTCCACGAACCGAAATACATCCGCACATCCGCAACGCCGGCATTCTTCAGCGCCAGGAACGTGTTCGAGGCGCGCGCCCCCTTGAAGCAGTAGAGATAGACCGTGGTCGACGGCGTGATGCCGACGGTGGCGCATTCGGCCAGGATCTCGTTCTTCGACTTGAAACGCGGACCTTCCGGTGTCGGCTTCATCATGCGGTACCACTCGATCCAGACGGCACCGGGAATGCGGCCCATGCGCGGGCAGAAATCCCGGCCATAGGGCGAGGAGCTTTCGCCGATCCATTCATCGACATCGCGCACATCGAGCAGCGCGATCGACGGATTGCCGAGCGCGGCCTGCATGGTGGCGGCATCGATCAGGATCGAACCGGCTTCCGGCTTGACTGCGAAGGACGCGGGCTTCGGCGCCGGCACGTCGGTGGTGGTCGGCAGGCCCTTCATGGTCCAGGCCTCATAGCCGCCATGCAGCACCTTGATCTTCGGGTAGCCGAGGAATTCCAGCAGGAAGTAACCGCGGCAGGACTGGCCGAAGCCGGAATTCATCGACTGTTCGTAGATCACCGCGGTCTCGCTGCCGGAGAGACCGGCGCCGCCGAAGGCCGCAGCGAATTTGGTCTTCAGCTCATCCATGCCTTCCGGCGTCGAGGTGGCGAGGAACGTAAAAATCTCATGGAGATTGACGGCGCCGGGGATATGCCCGGCTGCATAAGCATCGGGATTGCGCGTGTCGATGATGACACACGGTTCGGATGTCATGAACGTGACGAGGTCGTCTGCGGATATCAGAACTTCAGCCATTGAAAGCCTCCACTGTGTTGAACCGTTGTGCTGGATCGCCTGTGGTTTCGCCGTGACGTAAGTGAGGTTGTCTGATGGATCATTGACGTGAACCATTGGCGTGATCGTGATCACTTGCATGATCGGGATCACGCCCCGCCCTGGTCTCCCGGATATTCGCGCGCATTGTCTGCGAGCATTTTTCTGAGTTGCTTGGTGGCGGGGGTGACGATCGCCACGAAGTAGGATTCACGCAGGCGCCGCTGGGCGCGGTGCGATTTCAGATAGCCGCGTGCGCCACAATGCAGCATCGCCGCATGGGCTGCGGCCACCGCGGCATCGCCGGCGCGCAGGCGCAGTTCGGCGACGCTGCGCCAATAGGCATTGCCGGTCTCATAGGGCGTGGCCGCGAGCATCATCGTCTCGGCTTCCATCTTCGCCAGAAGCCCGGCGAAATCCTCGGGCTGCTGCGGCAGGAAGCAATTGACGTGGGCAAGCGACGGGCGGACCCCCTGCATGATGGCGACGCAATCCCTGATGAGTCCGAGGCCCATGCCCATCTGCATCAGGATGAAGCCGGCGCGGATGTTCTTCACGAATGGCATCGCCGGCGCGGCGAGGACCTGATCGTCGGGGATGAAGACGTCGCGGAATTGCACGGCATAGGTGCCGGTGCCATCCATGGCGAGGAACGGCTTGCACGGCGTCAGCGAGAGATTCGCATCGGCGCAATCGGCGAGGAACATCACCTTCTCGCCGGAACCGTCATCGAGTTCGAAGATGGTGCCGAACATGTGGTCGGGGCCGAGATTCGACACCCAGGGCAGCGCACCGCGCACGATATAGCCGCCATCGGTCCTGCGGCCTTTCAGCTTCAGCTTCTCGATGCCGAAGAAGCTCTTCATGGGATTGGACAGGCCGGTGCCGCCGAGCAGCCTGCCGCTCGCGGCATCGCCGAGATATTTCGCCTTCAGCGCGGCGTTATCGGAATTGAGGATGTACCAGACCAGCGTGTTCTGGCACCACGCCATGAAGGCGGTGGAGCCGCAGGTCTCGCCGATGGCAGAGATGCCGGCAATGGTGGCGCGCAGATCCGCGTGAGCGGACCAGGCGCCGACATCGCCGAGATGGCGCAGCGCCCGGTCGGGATAGATCGTGCCTTCGTCGATCTCCAGGGCGATCGGTGACAGATCGGTGCGCGCGACGGCGGCGATCCGTTCGATGAGAGATGATGAGTCGTCCGTCACCTCAACGGCGTCAGATTTCCGCAGCACAGCCGTCGTGGTCATGTCGATCTCCGTCACGCGCAAGGAAGAGAGAGACTGCGGCCGCATCGCTGCGGCCGCGCGAACTCAGATCAGGCAGAGACTTCGAGATTGACCGGGCGCGTGAAGGTGTTGGCGACGGGCGACCATTTCTTGACGTGATCAATCAGCGCATCGATCTCGGCCTGCGGCACGCCTTCGCATTCCATGTCGACCTTGATGCGCACATCGGTGAAGCCGACGGGCTTCTCGCTGATATCGCCGGTGCCCCAGACCGCGGTGATGTTGAGATCGCCCTCGAGCTGCAGTTCGAGCTTGTTGACGGTCCAGCCGCGATGCACGGCATTGGCGTGCAGGCCGACGGCGATGCAGGAGCCGAGCGCGGCCAGTGAGGCTTCCGAGGGATTGGGCGCGGTGTCGTCGCCGAGCAGCGCCGGCGGCTCATCGACGATGTAAGGCGGCAGGTTGCGGATGTAGTTGGCGTGGCGGAACTTGCCCTCGGCGACGGTCTTGCACTTCAGCGTCTTGATGACGTTGGGATTGGCCTTGCCGTTGGCGATGAGCTGTTCGAGCCCGCCTTTGTCGATCGGCGCGAGGCAGCCGGTCAGGGCGGTTTTGGCGGCAACAGCGGTCATTTGGTTTTCTCCCTGGGAATCTAGAAAGATACAGAACGTTCTGTAGCTTTGCAGGATGTGTGCCAGCCGGGAGGGATTGCGAAAGCCGCGTATTTTCAGTGGGTTGGGTCGATGGCCAAAAATGAGGCGTTGGCGACTTTGCCACTTAGCGCGCCAGAACGCCGATTCCCCGCTCGAATATTGGTCAGGAACCGATGATCGCTTGCGCCCTGCGCGCCGCATGACATATGACAGGACATGACCGATGCGATCCCGCAGGCTGTCGAAGGCAATGTTCCGCAGGTGTCGCCGCGCGACCGGCTGATGGATGCGGCGACCAGGCTGTTCTGCAAGAACGGCATCAATGCCACCGGGATCGACGCCATCGTCAGCGAGGCCGGCACGGCCAAGACCACCCTCTACAAGAACTTCAAATCCAAGAACGAGCTGGTCGAGGCCGTCCTGGAATCGGAAGGCAAGGTCTGGCGCGGCTGGTTTATCGCCGCCATCGAGCGCCCCGCGACGCCCCGCGAAAAGCTGGATTCGATCTTCCCCGCGCTGAAAAAGTGGTTTGGCGAAGAGGGTTACACCGGTTGCGTGTTCATCAACGCGGTCGGCGAACACCCCAAGGACGAGACCCGGCTGCGGGATCTCGCCCTGCGCCACAAGTCGTTCGTCCTGTCCCATATTGCAGGGCTGGCCCGCGCTGCGGGCGCCAAGAAGCCCGAGTTCCTGGCCCACCAGATCGGCCTGCTGATGGACGGCGCCATCGTCGCGGCCATGGTGACCCGCGACCCCAGTGTGGCCGACGCCGCCGGAATGGCCGCAAATGCCCTGCTGGACGAGGCCTGCGGGCCCATTCGCGTGCGGCGGACCCGGCGCAGCGGATTGCAGGGCGGCGCCGCCGCCCTGGCCAAGGAAGACCTCAGCGTGGTCGACTGAAATTGCACCGCACAAAGAGTTGACGAAATATTCAGTTCTTCGTGTTTTTCAGGGCGCACATTCGTACTAAATAGGTTAGAAGGTCGCTCGACTTTAGGCCTGATCCAACGACGGGTCGGCCCCCGCCAACACTTTCCGCGCGACGCCAAATCAGGACGCCAACATGTCTCGCCAGGACGCGAACGCCGCCTTTGCACTCTCCTCGTTTCTGCAGGGGGCAAACGCCACTTACATCGACGAACTCTATGCCCGTTTCGAAAAGGACCCCTCCTCGGTGGATGCCGAGTGGCAGGAGTTTTTCAAAAGCCTGAAGGACTCGCCCGCCGACGTTCAGAAGAACGCCGAAGGCCCGTCCTGGGAGAAGGCCAACTGGCCGCTGACGCCAAAGGACGACCTGACCTCCGCCATGGACGGCAACTGGGCCCAGGTCGAGAAGGTCGTGGGCGCCAAACTCGCTGCCAAGGCACAGAAGCCCGGTGCCGAAGCCTCCACCGGCGACGTCAACCAGGCGACCCGCGACTCCGTGCGCGCGCTGATGCTGATCCGTGCGTTCCGCATGCGCGGCCACTTCCACGCCAATCTCGATCCGCTCGGCATCGAAGGCCAGAAGGATCACGAGGAACTCGATCCGCGCTCCTACGGCTTCACCGACGCCGACTACGACCGCAAGATCTTCCTCGATAATGTCATCGGCCTCGAATACGGCACGCTGCGCGAGATCGTTGCGATCCTGCAGCGCACCTACTGCCAGACGCTGGGTGTCGAGTTCATGCACATTTCCAACCGGGCGCAGAAGGCCTGGATCCAGGAACGCATCGAAGGCCCGGACAAGGAAATCAGCTTCACCCCGGAAGGCCGCCGCGCCATCCTGATGAAGCTCGTCGAGGCCGACGGCTTCGAGAAGTTCTGCGACGTCAAGTTCACCGGCACCAAGCGCTTCGGCCTCGACGGCGGTGAATCGCTGATCCCCGCGCTCGAACAGATCATCAAGCGCGGCGGCAATCTCGGCGTGAAGGAAATCGTGGTCGGCATGC
>NZ_JBGMOE010000233.1:0-25512 GCF_041424195.1 Tardiphaga sp.
AACTGGCCCCTTTTTAAACCGGTGCCTGGCCCGTTTTTATCCCGGTGTTGACAAGGGTGGTCAATAAAGGGCAGTTCGCAAGCATTGGCGTCGATCCGCGGCTCTTCCGCGCCTTCCAGGTCCAGGCCGTCCCAACCTATGTGAGCGTTTCCTCGGACTTCGATCTCTGTGCGGGCTTTTCCTGCACGACGAAGGTTCCGCCATATGATCGCATGATCGGCAATGTGACGGTCGAATATGCCCTCAGTACCTTCGCCGAGGGCAACGGCCCCGGCGCACGAGTGGCTGCGGTGGCGCTGTCGAACATGAAGCGGACCAACCCGTGATTGCGCGGCGCCTTGTGAGCACGCTTTGCGTACTGCTCCTGGTCGCCGAGCCGGTGAGTGCGCAAACCATGACGGTAGAACAGGCTCGCGAAGAAGGCAAAGCGATGGCTCTGGAGAAGAGGAACGATTCCTCGATCGTGCCGTCGACCGATGCCCAGGCGAAAGCGGTTCCGGGCTATTCGGGAACGGACCAGCCTCAGAGCACCTATTTCGACGATCCCGATCGGCTTGTCTCCGACGCTCAGGCCATGAAATCGGGAAACGAAAGCTATCGCCTTTCGACCGATGCCGATCATATCCGGCCGACCTTCAGCAACGCAGACATTCTGGCGACCACTAATCGTGCGACAACCGTGGAGAATGACCCGACGACCTATCTCGACGACGTGGCGATCTCGAGCGGCTCGGGCGCCTGCACTCCCTTGCCTCCGCCGACAAGCGGCACGGGATATTATGAGGCGACCTGCAACCAGGGCACCAAGATCGAGGATCAGCCGCGATCCTGTGCGATTACCATGGTTCCCGAGACGACCACGACCGACGCTTACAAGTTCTTCGTCGTTCCGAATGGTGCCTATGGCACACCGTTTGCGCGCTACGATGCAATGGCCCCGCATCTCGCCGCGGGCACCTGCAAGCCCACAGGCATAGTAATGCAGGCGTGCGCCGCCCATGTCATCTACGGCGTTTCCACCAACAAGTTCTGCGACGATTATTATGCGACCGAATATGTCTGCTCGGAGAACCTGACAGATCTATCGCTGCTTCCGAGCCCCATCACCGGCCAAGGATGGCATGCCAAGACGACCGAGGCGAAGGTCACCGTCAAGCGCGTTGACGGCTGCACAGGGCTTGCAGGCGACACCATGTGCTCCGCCGATCCGGCTGGCGAGGTTTGCACGGAAGGGTTGGAGACCCGGATCATCGAGGGCGTGCCTGTGACGCAGCCTTGTTGGGCATGGAAGCGGGATTTCTCGTGCAAAGTCATGACGGCAGGAAACGACTGCGGCGATTTGGAGGCGAACTCGGCCTGCACCTATGTCCGGGACGATTGTCTGGACGATCCCCAGGACGGGCCGTGCAAAGTCACGGAGAAGGTCTATCGCTGCCCAACACCGGCAAGCAAAGTGCCGACCGACAAGCAATATATCTGCGGAGACGACGTCTACTGCGTCAATGGCGACTGCGAGCCGATCGTTCGCGAAGCCTCCACCGAATTTCGCGATGCGCTTGTCGGCCTGCATGCGCTTGATCAAGCGGGCAAGGAATTCGACGAGAATAACTTCCGCGTGTTCACGGGTACTCGCGAAACCTGCCACAAGCCGGTTTTCGGCCTGATCAATTGCTGCGCCGGCAAAGTGTCGGGTGCCGTCCCCGTGGCGGCAGGCGCCGCGGCGCTGGCTGGCGGGCCGGCGGCGATCGCCGCGTTCGCCACCCCATTTCTCGTCCTGTTCGCGTGCAGTCAGGACGAGATGAAACTCGACATCAAAGATCGGATGGGGCTTTGCCACAATCTCGGCACGTACTGCTCATCGAGTTTTCTCGGCATCTGCTCGACCAAGCGCACTGCCTATTGCTGTTTCGAAAGCAAGCTCTCGCGCATCCTGCAGGAGCAGGGCCGCCCCCAGCTCGGCAAGCCTTGGGGTAGCGCGAAAAAGGAACAGTGCCAGGGATTCACGGTCGACGAATTCGCCCGGCTCGATCTGTCGGTGATGGATTTCACGGACGTCTATTCGGACTTCATGGATGCCGCGAAGCTGCCCGACGAGGTGCAGACAATGTCGGACATCCAAGCAAAAATTCAGTCCTACTACGATCTCCACGGCAAATGACGTGGTCCCGATGAAGCCCGCGCTGAGAGAGGCCGCCGTGCGGCTCAACATCAGGAGAAAGTTCATGACACTGTCGCTTCTCGAGCTTCCGGTCATCGTGTCAGCGTTCGTCCTACAGCCCTCCAGCAGCACGCCTCCCACGCCGGTGCCGACACCGTGCGCTGGCCAGCACCGCACGACGGTGGCGGACTGCTGCGTCCACGTCTCGGGGTGGGATCGGCCTGCAGACCAGATCCTCCTCACATCCCTCCGCGCCAGCTCCAGCGATGACGAAAGGAAAGCGAGCCATGTTGATCTTCGGTAAGACGTTCATCCTGACCGCCGCGCTGTCAGCCGCGATCTGGGGGCCGCAGGTCCTCGCGCAGGAAGCACCGCCGCCACAGGGCGATACAATTGAACAGGATCGCTCCGACGACTTCTATTGTCGCGAACGGCGGCTCGGCCAATGGTTCTATTGCGCGAAGCCCAAGCCAGCGGAGGAGACCGGGTCGACGGCGCAGGTCCGGGAGGAGAGCGCGGTCGATCGCATCGCGGCCATCGCCAAGCAACTGGATGAGCTGAAGGCGAAAGCGATCCTGGATCCGACCGAAACCAACGTGATCAACTATGTGCGCTTCCAGCGCGAGCAGCTCGATCGCGCGTCGACCTTCTCCGACACCTGGCAGCGCGCGCTCTGGCAGAACCCGGACCTCGACTACACGCTGCAGCGGCCCGTCTCGACCGTGGGCAAACGGCTCTGGCTGGACAACCGCCAGGCGGACCGGGATGCGGTCCTCACGAACCTCGGCCAGCGCTACGGTCTCTTCTATTTCTATGCTCAGAGCTGCGGTGCCTGCGAGGTTTTCGCGCCGATCCTGCGATCGGTCACCGACAGCCACCGCATGACGGTGATGGCCGTCTCGATGGATGGCGGGCCAAACCGCGAGTTCCCGAACTACGTCGTCGATTCCGGCCAGCGCGCACGGATGGGGATTCCAGGCAACGAGACGCCAGCGCTGGTCCTCTTCGACACCCAGACCAAGCGGACGATCCCGGTCGGTTACGGCGTGCTGAGCGCTGATGAGATCATGGATCGCATCTTCATGCTGACCAACACCAAGGTGGGGAGCGATTACTGATGGCGCGCGGGCAAAAGGGCGCGCTGCGCCGTAGGCTGGGCACCGGTCTCGCGCTGGTCGCCGCTTCGCATTTCGCATTGGTCGGCGTCGCGCGCGCCGATGTCGCCTCGCAGATGAACGGCTTTTTCAACGACGCTGGCGGCGCCGCGAATGTCACCGGGCCGACGGCGTTCCAAGGCCAGTCGGCCGGCTATTACTCGCTGGGCAATGTCTGGACGCGCTTTCCACAGAAGAGCGTTTCGCCTTTCAACCTTCAGCTGCCGAGCGCGCGAGCGGGATGCGGCGGCATCGACCTTTTCGCTGGCAGCTTCTCCTTCATCAATGCCTCGGAGATCGTGGCCATGCTGAAGGCGACCGCGAATAACGCTCTGGGTTTCGCGTTCAAGCTCGCGATCGATTCCGTTTCGCCGGAGATCGGCAAGGTGATGGACGAGTTCAGCCAGAAGGCACAGCTTCTCAACCAGATGAATATCTCGAGTTGCGAGACCGCGCAGGCGCTCGTAGGCGGGATCTGGCCACAGATGGAGACCACACGCTCCACGATTTGCGAGGCCGTCGGCAACAGCCAAGGTGTGTTTTCGGACTGGGCTGCGTCCCGGCAAGGTTGCAACAACGGGAACCGGCGCGACAGCACGATCGCGGGCAATACCGACGCCAATATGAAGGACCAGCTCGTCGGGGAGCCGCACAATTACACCTGGGAAGCCCTGAAGAAGTCGGCCAAATTCGGAGCATTCGACCAATCGTTCTCCGAATATATCATGACGCTGGTCGGGACCGTCGTGACGACGCCGTCGACCGATCCGAGCGTGGGCGGGAAAGTCGTCATGTTCGGACCGGCGGAGGAGGCGGTGGTAACGGCCTTGCTTGACGGCACAGCCGATGCGCCGGCCGTGAAGATGCTCAAGTGCAACGACACCGACTGCTACGATGTCGGTGAGCAGACCCTGACGGTGCCGGCATCGTCGGCGTTGCGGCCGCGGATCGCGGGAATGATCCGCTCGATGAGCAGCAAGATTCGCACGGACACCGCCCTCGATGCGTCGGAGAAGCAGCTCCTGAACCTCGCCACGGTTCCGCTCTACAAGATTCTCTCCGTTCAGGCTTATGCGCATTACGCCCTCACCGATGGCGAGATCGAGACCCTGTCCGAAATCGTTGCGGTCGACCTGCTGGCGGCGATGCTCGACAATATGCTCGATCGGGTCGAGCAGGCGCAGACGCATTATCAGACATTCGACCAGGCGACCGCGACTCAGTGGAAGCAGCAGATCGCGGCCACACGGCAGAAATTTGCGCAGCGCGATGTAAAGCTCTCTAACAAGCTGCAGGTGACGATGCAGATCATCGACCGCAGCATCATGCTCGAGTCCACACTTCAAAACTCAATGACGCCGGGCATGTCATCCGCGCTGAACTTCTCACGTGGCCTGAACGCACAGGGCCTGATGTAGGGCGGGGGAGCCGGGACGATGCTCGAAGTCTTCACGGTCGGGGGCGGGGAGTATCTCGTCAACACTTTCAACGCGGTCGCCGCTTGGTCGGGCGGCGGCGGGTACCGATCACTTCTGCGGGTCGTGATGGTGATGGGCCTCATCTACTCGCTGCTCGTGGTCGCCTTCACCATGAACTTTCGCGTGTGGATGAACTGGTTTCTCCAATCAACGGCCATCTACCTCTGCCTCATGGTGCCTACGATCGATGTGAAGGTCACCGATCGGATCAATCCATCGCTCGCGCCGGCTACAGTCGCCAACGTCCCGTTGGGGCTCGGTGTCCTGGCGAGCTTCACGACGCAGATCGGAGACTGGCTGACGCGAACGGCAGAGACTGTCTTCGTAATGCCAAGCGAGCTCAACTACTCGACGAACGGCATGGTCTACGGAGCGCGGCTTTTCGACGCGACCCGCAATTTCATCATTCGCGATGCCGAGTTTTCAACGAACCTTGAGGAGCACTTCAAGAAGTGCCTTTTCGGCGATGTGATGCTCTACCAAAAGTCGCTGACGCTCCTCGCGCAATCGAAAGACCTATGGGCCGACATCGGGCCCGGATCGGAGGCGCGCTCGCAGCAATGGCTGGAGCGTCAGGGGGACGGGACCGTCACCAGCGCGATCGTCACGTGCCGGCAGGCCTATGGGATGCTCGATGCACAGTGGGCACCGATGATCGAGGCGAACACTCCGATCTGGGGGAAACAACTCTATCCGAAGCTGAGCAACTCGCTGGCTGCCGACAAGCTCAAACATGATCTGCCGATCGCGAACGCCGCGTTCACCGGCTCGGGCAGCAGTTATAGCGATTCCATGCGGCAGAACACGGCGATCAATGCGTTCATGCAGGCGCGAAATAGCATGGCGGGAGGAACGGGCGCGGCGACGATCGATACCTTCGCACAGACCCGTGCCGACATCCAAGCCCGCAATACCTACAATTCGATCGCGCAGCAGGCGATGGCGTGGGTGCCGATCCTCAACATCGTGCTGACCGTCGTATTTTTTGCGATGTTCCCGGTGATCTTCCCGCTTTTTCTGATGCCACAAACGGGGCTGGCGTCGCTCAAGGGCTATGCGATGGGGTTCTTCTACCTGGCTGCCTGGGGGCCGCTTTACGTCATCCTCCATATGATCTGCATGACGCGGGCCGAGGCAGCCTCCGCTGGTGTCGCCGCCGGCGGGGTGACGCTCGGCACCTACGCCGGAATTGGCGCGGTGAATGGGGAGACGGCGACGATTGCCGGCTTCATGCTGATGAGCATCCCGTTCCTCGCCGCGGGCCTCGCGCGCGGTGCGATGTCGATCGCCGGCCAGGCGACCTCGATGCTCGCGCCGGCGCAGAATGCGGCCGAAGCCGCAGCCCTCGAGCAGACCACTGGCAACTACTCCTACGGCAATGTGAGCTGGGCGAACGCGACATCGAATATGCGCCAAAGCGACCAGTGGTCGACGGCGCCGAGCTTCATGGGCGGTGCCACCAGCGTCGGGTGGCGACAGGACAACGGCGCGGTCGTGTCGGGTTTCGGCAACGGCCAGGAGGTGTTCGATACGAGCGGCGCGATTTCGCGATTGGGCTTTACACCCACGATGAGCACGGGTTCGGTGGCAGAATGGCGCGAGATGGCGAACGAGGCGCACCGCCAGGCGCAGGCCTATGAGAATGCCGCAGCCGACATCCTGACGGCGACCCACGCGAACCGCAGTGCCTTCGGTACCTCCACCGAACGCTCGTCGGGCTGGGAGTCGAGCAGCGGGCGTCAGGCGAATAGTTCTGTGGAGGCGTTCGACAGGCGGACCGCAAGCAGTTCACAGGGCCTGGAGGAACGCGATACGATCTCTCAGGGCCAGCGCATTACACAAGGGCATGACCGCCAAGCACAGACCAACGACCAGATATCGGGGACTATTTCGGCTGGAACGGGTGGTCGGCAAGCGGGACGTGGGGCTGGTGATCGCGGAGGAGTGCTAGGTCGACTACCCTCCATCGGAGGAAGCGTTTCCAAAACAGGCAGCCAACTCGACGGCTTGCGTTATGGGACGGACGAGACTCGTGGCAGTGACAGCGCCAACACATCGTCGAGTGGGGTGCGGGACGAACATGCCAGCGGCAGCGGCGCGACGATGTCCGATGGGACTTACTCACGCAGCGGCAGCTTCAGCCGGGCTTCTGCGACATCGTCCGCGTCGTCGAGCACGGAGGATTCACTCGCGCGAGCGAAGTCCTATTCGGAAACGGCCCGCCGGCTCGAGGAGCTTTCCCAACAGCTCTCGCGCGATGCAAGCTATGCGGAAACGCATGGCATGCAGCTCAGCGAAAAT
This sequence comes from Tardiphaga sp., assembly GCF_041424195.1. Classification (NCBI taxonomy): domain Bacteria; kingdom Pseudomonadati; phylum Pseudomonadota; class Alphaproteobacteria; order Hyphomicrobiales; family Nitrobacteraceae; genus Tardiphaga; species Tardiphaga sp. Next base: position 7,092 of record NZ_JBGMOE010000233.1, read on the forward strand.
CTGAGCCAGGATCTTGCGCAATGGTATCGGCACCAGCAGGTCGAGAACCCGGGTCTTGAAGCGCCTGAGCTTTGGGCAACCGATCTGACCGACCAGCAGCGTCTCGTGCGCCAGGAAATGATCACGCGCTGGATGCACGACAAACAGGATGGCATTCGAGCCGAGATTGCGGGCCGCCTGCACGACCCGGACCTCGTTGACGTGAGCCGGCCGAGCGTCTCGAGCGCAGCAGACGTCAAGACATCTTACCGTCCACACGGACCCGGGCGATTGGCCAGCGGCCCTGCCGGTGCTGGCGATGTGGCCGCCGCCGCAATCATCGAGGCCGGCAAGGGCGAGTTGAATAACGATCGAGCAGCGGCTCAGACGATGCGAGGGCAGCGCGTGCTGGGTGCCGTCGATCTGGAGCAGGAAGTGAACCGCGATCATGATCGCGGCTTCTTCCAAGACCCCAAGCTTCGCGAATAGGTCAGATCAGGTAGAAAATAGCTCCGACAAAGCTGACCATCAGAGCATAGGCCAAGGCATAGCCGATCATTCCGCCACGCGTCGGATTGCCCTCCTGGTCGGTGATCATCTCGATTTCCGGGATTTCTTCCTCGACGACAGCAAGTGTCGGACCGCCAGGAAGGTCCTTAGTCAGATTGTAGGTGTTGAGGTCGAATTTGGCGAAACGCATCGGCTTTCTCCGCGCCTCCACCATAGTGCGTTCGAGGTTTGTTCGCAACTGCTTACGTTATACGGCTCAGCTGCGTTAGCGCGCGAAATGCCCACGCTAGAGGAGCGATTTCGCGAACTGGACCAGTCTTGATGAATTAACCTTCAAGGTGTATATCGGGATGGCGATCAAGCGGAAGCCGCATCATAATCTGGCTGCGGTCCAGGCGAAGTTCGCGCAGGTTGGGACCTTGGAGATCACGCGCACCGCCGTCCAGGGCGCCCGCGCTTTGGGCTATTCGCTGGGAGACATCGTTGAGGTGGTGCAAGCACTTGAAGCCGGCGACTTCATTAAGTCGGAGACAGCGCACAATCCGCCCAACTCGAAGGTATGGCACGACACCTACAACATGCCGTGGGACCAGCGGTGGCTGTATCTGAAATTCGCAGGCGAAACGTTGGTCGACGTCGCGCTCACATCGTTCAAAGAGGTCGGCAATGACTGAGACGCGCATCCATCCCGAGACCGGCACGCTCCTGCGACGCAGCGTGCGTCCGCAGACTGTGAAGTTCGGCTCGATGACGCGCACCGTCGAGGTACCCGGTTGGTATCCCGACGATGACGGCGACGCGATTCATTCCGGGGCCGATCTCGCCGAATCCGATCGCGTGTTTCGGGAGCTGAAGAAGGCCTATGCGGCTCATGTCCGCGAAGTCCGCAAGCGCTTGAAGCTGACACAGGAAGAAGCCGGATATCTGATCGGCGGTGGTCGCCGGGCCTTCCAGAAATATGAAAGCGGGGCCATGTCGCCGAGCGATGCGGCTGTGGGCCTGATCGAGCTTCTCCATCGGCATCCCGAGGAGGTCGAGTTTCTGAAGTCCATTCGGTCAGCAGCATAGAGCATGAACCAAAGTATGTATCTTACGGGGTTCGGCCCCGTTCATCGTTCTCGCAAGACGGGATGCGCCGGGCTATGCCGCAGGAATATGTCGGGTCCGCCTTTAACATTGAATTATAGGCGATAGCTATACCGTTGGCATATTAGCATGGAAAATTCCGAGGCATTGATCGACCTTGGAATTTATGCGATAGATATGCCATGAAGGTAGGTCGAACTGATAAATTGAGGTCGTTGCTCGATGCGTGGGAGCCACACACGGTGGCGACCAGCCCGCATCTCAAGGCGCTCGGTCTGACAGCACAGGACCTGCAGAACTATAGATCCTCGCAGTGGCTCGTCTCGTTGGGTCGTGGCGCATTCAAGCGCCCGATGGAAACAGTGACCTGGCAGGGAGCGCTTTACAGCGTTCAGTCCCAGCTGAAGCTGCCGGTCCACGTGGGCGCGCTCACGGCGATCGAGATGACGGGAAATAGCCACTATGTGCGCTTCGGAGAGAGCAGGGCCTACCTCTTCTCGCCGCTGCACGTGGTTCTGCCGGCATGGTTTCAGAAACATTGGGGGGGGGAGGTCCGTCATATGCAAACCAAGCTCCTGCCGAACGATATCGGGCTCACCGAGCACCGAACCCCGGAAGGCTATCCATTGACAGCCGCTACGCCCGAGCGGGCGATACTGGAGCTGCTGCATCTCGCGCCAAAGGAATTCGATCTCGTCGAGGCCTGCCAGATCGTGGAGGGCATGACGTCGCTTCGCCCCAAGCTCATGCAGTCCCTGCTCGAGGCCTGCACATCGGTGAAGGTCCGGCGGCTGTTCCTCTACCTTGCGGAACGGGCGGACCTCCCGGTCATGCGGCACGTGAAGGTGGAGCAGATAGATCTGGGCTCCGGCGATCGCAGCCTTGCGAAAATGGGGCGGTACGTCCCGAAATACAGACTGCTCCTCCCCAGGGAGCTTGTGTCGAGTGGCAACTGACCAATATCGTGACCAGGTTCGCCTGCTGTTGGACGTCCTGCCTTTGGTCATGGCGGAGCCGGCCTTCGCATTGAAAGGCGGCACGGCGATCAACCTGTTCGAGTGGGATCTCCCGCGGCTCTCGGTCGATATCGATCTAACCTACCTTCCCCTCCAAGACCGGGCGGCCTCTCTGCAGGCGATCGGCGAGGCGCTTGCCCGGATCAAGGTAGAAATCGAACGCCGCCTCCCGCCAACCCGCGTGACCCAGACACGCCAGGGCCAGGAAGGTATGGAGGTCAAGCTCAACTGTCAGCGCGGCAAGACCCAGATCAAGGTCGAGGTGAATCCCACCCTGCGCGGCCATCTCCTTCCTCTCCGCGATCTTCCCTGCTCCGACCGTGTGCAGGAGAGATTTGAGGCTTTCGTCGAAGCGCGCTGTCTCTCGCACGGCGAGCTCTTTGGCGGCAAGATTTGTGCCGCGCTGGACCGGCAACATCCGCGCGATCTGTTCGACGTGAAGCGTCTGCTGGACGTAGAGGGCGTCGTCGATGAGGTTCGTCACGGTTTCGTCGCGGCGCTTGTAAGCCACGGGCGCCCGATCGCTGAACTGATCAGCCCGAGCCGAAAGGACCAGAGCGGAACGTTCAAGGCCCAATTCGAAGGCATGCCCTTCGAGCCGTTCACCTATGAGGATCATGTTCATACGTTCGGTCGCCTCGTGGCGGCGATCCATAGGTCCCTCGGCGCTGATGATCGGAGGTTCTTAGAGAGTTTTGAGGCCGGAGACCCGGAGTGGGACGCCTTCCCATTGCCAGCGCTTCGCGAGCTGCCCGCTCCTCAATTCAAGTTGGTAAACATCCGCAAATTTCGAAAGGCACAGCCGGAACGGCACGCAGCGGGTCTCATCGCGCTGGAAGCAGCTTTCGAGAAATAGCACGCGGTAATGCGCATCGCAGGAGAGCGCCCGATTGCTTCGTGGGTCCGGGCTGAGAGATTCGAATTCATCCACGAGTTGAAATCGTGTTGGTTTCGGAGTATATGAAACTGACTCAACAGGAATGATCGAATGGTTCGCCCAGCAAATATCGGTTTCGTTGATGCGGATCGCGTCCTCCACGACCGGATTGTGGCGAGCACCGACCGCATCATCAAGATGATGCCGGCGGCGGCAAAGGCGGCGGCGATAAGCAGCGTCGACGTGCCGAGCCTTGTCTTCCATCTCGCGCTTGGCATCCCGGCGGTCGAAACGGATAATCCGGAAGCCGCGGAAAGAATTACGAACGCCATCGCCTTCAAACGGCGGCTGATCGATGCTGCAGGCGGAGCTCTGACCGCGGAGAAGGTTCGCACGTTGCTTGGGCACAAGACGATCCAGGCCGTCTACAAGGCGGTCAAGGATCGCCGACTGCTGATGGTCGAAGACAACGGGACGAAGCTCTTCCCGGTCTTTCAGTTTGATGGGAATGCAATTCTTCCCGGCGTTGCGAAGGTCCTTAGCGCCGCGCCGGAAACGACGGGCTGGGCCGTCCTGCAGTTCCTCGTCAGCGGCGATGAAGGTCTTGATGGAGTGAGCCCGATCGCGTTGCTGAAGGGCAGCGATGCGGAAGTTGAGCGCCTAGTGCGTTTCGCCCGTACGCTCGAAGATTGACGCAATATGGGAGCGAAAGGCGGGATACCCGTGGCGACGATCGCGACGGGGCGAGTGCTTCATCGCGTGCACGCCGCGACGGTCGCGGCCAAATGGTATGGCCGCAAGGACGCGACCTGGCGTTGGGACGATCCGGACGGCAAATTCGGTGTGCTGTATTTGGGCAAGACGCTCGTCGGCCCCTTTGCCGAGACCTTGCTGAGGAGGCCGACGGACCGGGATGTCCTTTGGGATCAGGTCGCCAGGAGACGCGCTGCAAGATTCTCCGCAACGCGACCGATCCGGCTGGCGAAGGTCCACGGACCGGGTCTCGGCTGGTTCAGAACGACCACCGCCGGAGTCTCGGCCGACTTCGATCCGGTAGACAATCCTGGCGCGTATGCGGTGCCCCAGCGGATCTCAGCGGAAATCTACAGCACCACCAGCCTCGATGGTATCCAGTACCGATCGCGGTTCGACAGCGATGAGCTTTGCATCGCGCTGTTCGATCGGGCTGACGCTGCAATCTCCTTGGACACGGAGGGTGTCGTCATCGCCAAGGACTGGACCCGGACCGTGCTCGGCGATCGCGGCTATACGCTGATCGAACTCTGAATCACTGACCGGCTGACGCCGGTAGGATCAAGCGGTGGGGCTGAAGCCGTCCTTGTGGGTATGTCGGTCGAGGTAACGCATGATGATGTCATCGGTGATGTTGCCGGATGTGGTCGAGAAGTAGCCGCGCTGCCAGAAGCGTTGGCCCCAATATCGTTTGCGGATGTGCTCGAATTCCTGTTGGATCTTGCGGGATGAGCGCCCCTTGGCCCGGCGCACGAAGTCGCTGACCGAGACGTGCGGCGGGATTTCGACGAACATGTGTACGTGGTCCTTCGACAGCGCGCCGTTGATGATCTTCACGCCCATCTCGGCACAGACCTGACGGATGATCTCGCGCACCCGTAGCCGAACATCGCCGATCAGCACCTTGTACCGATACTTCGGCGCCCAAACGAGATGGTAGCGATGATGGAATGTGGTGTGACAACCGGACCGATACGCCATAGCCTGTAACCTCGGGAAAAGCGGAAGCTTCACGCCTTCGGCGGCTTCCGCTTTTCCCGAGGTTACAGGCTAGCACGCGAGTCTGTGGCTGAAGCCAGTATCCGACTGAAGTCGGAGGGGTTCCTCCTTGCTAGAGGACTCTAAAACTTCGAAGCTGCCCGGGCCGCTTACGGCGCGATGCCGCTCGCAGGCCGGTCAAATGGTCCAGCCAACCAGGAGCTCAGATATTCGGCGACCATCGCGAGAAAATGCTCGCGCTGATCAGGCTTGGCGATCGTGAACCTCTCCAGCGGCCAAGCCAGAAGCCGGGCGAACGGGCGCGGATGGATAGCGAATCGCGAGGCGAGCGGAACTTCCAGCTCGGCCGCCGCCGCGGCGAAGAGGGCGCGCTGGATGTGGCCGTTGCCGTCGAGAAAGGGGTGGATCTTCCCAAACCAGCAGAAGAGGTGGGTCAAGGTCAGGAGCTGGACAAAAGGTGTGGCGGACCGAGCCGGGACCAGCTCGCGCCGAACCTCGGAAAGCATGAAATCGAGCGCGGCAGTGACCTTCTGAGGTTCCTCGAATGCGAAGCTCTTCTTGAGATCGAAAATTTGCGGGGCGCCCATGCGCCGTCCCTCGAGCGAGGTGCCGACCGTGCCCCGATAGGTGCCAGCATATTCGGGGTAACCGGACGGCGTGAACTCGGCAAACAAGGCTCGATGCAGGTCACGCGGGTCGGTCAGAATGGACATCCGATAGGTAGGGTCGGCGAGGATACGCTGCTGAAGCTCGGCGCAGGCCCGCGTCATTGCCGCATCATAGTCCGGCATGGCGTAGGCCTGCCATTCTGGCGCCACGCCGCTCGGCGTCATAAGAACTCCTCGCCGGCATGATCGTCGAAGATCGCCGCATCGCGGACATAGCCCGCGACTGTGTCGAGCGACTTGTGCCGCGAATGGTCCTTCATCTTGAACAGGTTCGCACGCTTGGCGGCCGCCTCGGTCAGGAACCCCGCGCGCAGCGAATGTCCGGAAAACAGGCCCGGGTCGAGCCCAGCCGCCGATGCGCAGGCTTTGACCAGCCTGGCCACGGTCTTGTCGGTGATCGGATCGACTGTGAGCGCGTCACCCCGTGTCAGCCGACGGAACACGGGGCCAGTCCGCGGCTTACTGGTCGAGGGATCCAGACCCTGCAGATCGGCAGCCTGAAGCCAGTCGGTGAGAAGTGCCACGGGCCGGATGTGGCGGCCCTCGGGGATCGCAATCTGCTGGCCTTCGGCCACCTGATCGCCTTTCGAACGCGGGATCGTGATCCGCACGCCGGAGGCCTTGAAGGCGAGATCGGGCAGGAGCATCGCGGCGATCTCCGAACGGCGAAACGCGCCCGCCATGCCGATCGCGAGGATCGCGCGGTCGCGCCTCGCGCGCAGGCCGGTGCCGGCGATCGTCGCGAGCATGGCGCTGAGCACGTCGGCGGCCGCCGGCGCCTTCTGGTCCTTCTTGCGCGCATATTTGCGGCGTACGCCCGCCATCATCTGGGCGATGACGCCGGCGGCGTCGCGCGCGCTCGGCGAGGCGAGACCTGCTTCCTTGTGATGGTGATTGATCGCAGCGACGCGGCGGCCGATCGTGACTGGCGCGATGCCGGCTTCGGCCTCGACATGCGCGAACAGCGCGACGATGTCGGGGTGTGCCGGCAGCGCTTCGACGTTGCGCGCGTCACAAAAATCGCAGAACCGCTCCCAGTCCGAGGCATAGGCCCTCTGGGTCGAACCCGCCTTCGAGGCGGCGAGCGTGTCGCGCGCGCCGTCAATCTCGGCGAGCAGGTCGGCGGGCAGGTTGGTCGAGATCGGAAGCAGGTCGCGCGCCATCGGGAGGAGCCTAGCCGAGCCCCCTCCCGATGCCAATTCTTATGTCCGAGAATCGCATTTATCGGACATAGGAAGCTGGTCCAGGGGACCAGGCAGGCTTGAACCCGATGGCGCACGCCGTCCGAGATGCCTATGGAACTCGTCCCATCCAATTGCGAAGGAGCTCCCATGAATAACAGCGACCTTGCCGACCATCTCGCCGAAACCGCCGGCACCACCAAGGCCGACGCGCGCAAACTGGTCGATGGCCTGTTCACAGCGATCGCCGACGCGGCCGCCAAGGGCGAGGAAATCGCGCTCAACGGTTTCGGCAAGTTCAAAGTGAAAGACAGCCCGGCGCGAGAGGGCCGCAACCCCGCCACCGGGCAAACCATCACCATCGCTGCGTCGAAGAAGCTGACCTTCACCCCGGCCAAAGCGATCAAGGACCTCCTCAACGGCTGATCCACCCTGCCGGTCGGTGTTCACGCTTCTATTCCTTTAGGGGCTCAACGCTGGCCGGCCGATCGACACACCCAATGAGGTTGCGTTCGGGATCGCCGGCCCCCTCCCCATGGCCCCGTCTAACAGGAGGTAGCTTTTTAACAGTAGAGATGTTAAATAGCTTTTGCGATGTTAGACAATGGACCCGACACCAGATTGGACGCCCTGGGCGAGGCGGCGGAGGCCTATGTGCATCATGCCTTTGGCATGCGCATGGGGCTGACGCCTTTCGTCGACGCAGGGCTGCCGCACTTTCTGCTGGATCGCTATCGCCTTTGGAGGGGTCAACTCAACGGCGAACCGGTGCTGCTCGTGGCCATGCGTTCGTTGGGACAAGGCGCCACTGCCGAATTCATCAAGCACCGCGACCTTCTGCGCCGGCATCTCGGCATTCACCTGGTCCTCCTGCTCCTCGATCATGTGCCGGCCGCCATTCGCCGCCAGATGGTCGAGCGTCAGATCGGGTTCCTGGCGCCAGGCGCACAACTCTACGTCCCCGAAGCGCTGCTTGACCTGCGCGAGCGCGCGCCGACAAGGCCACCGGCCGCCACCGAGCAATTTGGCCCGACGACCCAGATGCTGGTCCTCGCGAACCTGCTTGGCGAGGATCTCGATGGCGCGAACCTGACCCAGCTGGCGGAACGGTTCCAGGTGGCGATCATGAGCATGAGCCGCACTCTGGATGAGCTGGAGGCGCTGCGGATCGCCAAGCCGCGCCATGTCGGACGTCAGCGTCGTCTTCAGCTCGCAGTGCGCGAACGGGACCTATGGCAGGCGGTGGCAGGCCGCTTGCAGTCGCCTGTGCGCAAGGTCCGGACAGTGAGGGGCAATTTGCCTGACCATGTCGCCCCGCTCGCGGGCGAGAGCGCGCTCGCGCATTACACGATGCTGTCGGAACCGCGCTTCCCGCACCGGGCCATCCCCGCGGCGCGGTGGAAGCAGTTGCAGCAGACGCTCGAACTCAGGACCGGCTTTGCGTTCGACGATGACGAACGCGCTGAACTCGAGACGTGGAGCTACGATCCGCGCGCGCTGGCGCGCGATGCGGTCGTGGATCGGCTGTCGCTCCATCTGAGCCTGCGCAATGATCCCGACGAACGCGTAGCCCAGGCAGCGCAGCAACTCTTGGAGCCTTTTGGATGGTAACGGGTGTCGATCGTTTCCGCGCGCATTTTGAAGGGCATGACAGCCACTATGTGCTGATCGGGGGCGCGGCCTGCGAGCTGCTCATGGATGAGGTCGGTCTCGATTTTCGGGCGACCAAGGATTTGGACATCGTCCTCATCGTCGAGGCTCTCGACGCGGCCTTCTCCGAACGATTTTGGGCCTTCGTCGAGGAAGGTGGCTATCAAATCCGGCAGCAGAGCGACGGAAAGCGCGTCCTCTATCGGTTTCAAAAGCCTGCGAACAAGGAATTCCCCGCGATGCTCGAGCTATTTTCGAGACAGCCGGAGGGTATCTCGCTCGCCGACGATAGCCAGCTCACGCCCCTTCCGATCGACGAGGAAGCTGCCAGCCTGTCGGCCATCCTGCTCGACAGCGCCTATTACGAGTTCCTCAAGGCGATGGTGCGCAGGCTCGACGGCATCCCTGTTCTCGATGAGGCAGCCATCATTCCGTTCAAGGCACGCGCCTGGCTCGATCTGAGCCGGCGCCGAGGCGAAGGCGAAAAGATCGACGAAAAGGACGTCCGCAAGCATCGCAACGATGTCGCCAGGATGTTGCAGTTGCTGACCGCCGACGCAAGTTATGCGCTGCCCCCGGCCGTGCAAGAGGACATGGGCGCCTTTGTCCAAGCCGTGGCAGTCCAGGAGGACTTCGATCCGAGGCAGTTCGACGTGAACATGACGCGGGATGTCGTCGTGGAGCGACTGCGCGCCGCTTACCGCCTCTAACGCTGCCTGGAAACCATTCGTGCCGGTCTATTTCATCCTCGAGGAAAACGACGCCGACTGGCGGATGAAGATCGGCCGCGCGACGAACCTGCGCGGGCGTCGGGGCGCCCTGCAGACCGGCAACTCGCGTCCGCTCAAGGTCGTGGGCTGGATCGATACGCCCAATGCGAGTGAGACCGAGAAGCGGCTTCATGCCAAATACAGGGATCGCAACATCGCTCGAGACGGCGGAAGCACGGCCAGGGAATGGTTCTATCTCCAGCCCGCCGACATTCTCGAGGATCTGCAGCGCGCCGGCATCGAGGGGTTTGTCGAAAAGAATGCGGACGCCTTTGAGGTCGTGGGTCACGACCGCGACGGCGTGCCGGAATATTTGGGAGTCTGGGATTGGAGCAGCCTTGAACTCGATGAATGCTGCCCCTTTTGCGGGTGCTTTTGCGGAATGCACTTTCAGACCGCCTCGCAGATGTATCATTGCATCAACTGCGACGAGCTCACCAACTTCGAGCAGCCCGACTTCGATAGTGAAGAAGACTATCTCGCATGGAAGGCGGACGAGAAGCGACGCGGCCGGAAAGGCCCGGCCTGAGCGCCGATGCTATGTGGAGCCGGCTCGACGCCGGTCGCTCGTTCACCCCCGCCGCAACACCGCCAGAGCTTCGGGCATGACGGTATAAACCGCCTCGCGCTGTGCCCCGCGGTTTTGATGATCGACGCGAAAACCCTGATAATGGCGCCGCAGCAGGCCAACCTTGCACAGATCCGACACTGCCCGACTGACATTGCAGCGACCGGAGCGACGCACCCGCTCACGCACCTTATCCTCGATCACGCGATCCGCCTCGTGGCGATCGGCAGGAAGCGCCTTGGCTTCGTCGAGTTCGGCGCGAACCGCCGCCACTGTCGATCGCCGGCGCGCGTCGCGTTGGGCCATCGGGACCAGCGCATCACACAGCCAGTCTCTGACCGGCATGTCGGCGCCGTCGACGGTGACGCTCGGCCCTGCACTGCCCCGCTCATCCGCAATCTCCGCGATCAACTGGAGCAGCATATAGCTGAACTTCGGGCGCGGCGATGCGGCTGCGATAACAGCCAGAAGCGCCGGCGTGTCCATGCTTTTGCTGGGACTTGCCGCTGGCTCGAAGAGGTCCGCCTGATGGAACATAGCATGAATCTACGTCAGCTCCAGGCAGATGTGAATCCCTCACAGCAGCGTTCTCAGCATTTTTTCGCAGGATGCGTGCGCTTCCCAATCCGGCCGGAGGTCAAGCGGTCCTCATAGTTGCCGACCGGCTCGATCACCGCCTAATCCATCGGCAAAAATCGATGGGTATTGCCGGCAATATATGCATCGGGTATAGCCGATGCATGGAACAGGATTCGGCATTGGAGGCCCTTGCGGCCCTCTCCCATCCCACGCGCCTGGACGCATTCCGGCTGCTCGTTCGCCACGAGCCCGTGGGGCTGCCGACCGGCGCACTGGTCGAGGCCAGCGGACTATCGCAAAGCACCTTTTCCACGCACCTTGCCGTACTCGCCCGCGCGGGACTTGTGTCGGCCGAAAAGCGCGGTCGCCATCAGATCCAACGAGCCAGGATCGACACGCTGCGGGTCTTGATGACCTTTCTCGCCAAGGACTGCTGTCTCGGTAGCCCTGAACTATGCGAGCCCCTGCTTGCCGATCTCACCTGCTGCTGAAGGAAGCCGCCATGCCCACCGATCGTGTGTTCAACGTCCTGTTCCTCTGCACCGGCAATTCGGCGCGCTCGATCCTCGCCGAAAGCGCCATGAACAAGCTGGGCCAAGGCCGTTTCCGTGCCTTTTCGGCGGGCAGCTATCCCAAGGGCACGGTCAACCCTGACGCGCTCGCGCTGCTGGAGCGGCTCGATTACCCGACCGAAGGGCTGCGCTCTAAAAGCTGGGAGGAGTTTTCTCAGGGAGATGCGTCGGTCATGGATTTCGTGTTCACCGTTTGCGACGACGCGGCCGGTGAAACCTGCCCGGTCTGGCTCGGCCATCCGATGACGGCGCATTGGGGGATTGAAGATCCCAGCCATGTCGAGGGAACTGCAATCGAACGCGAACGCGCCTTCGTAACAGCGCTGCGCTATCTCGAAAACCGGATCAAATTGTTCATATCGCTGCCGATCGACAAGCTCGAAGCTACCGCGCTGACGGCGAAGCTGCGCGAGATCGGTCATGCCGAAGGCTCGACCGCTCGCCGGGGAGACGCGGCGTGACCGACATCATCGTCTACCACAACCCGGAGTGCGGCACGTCACGCAACGTGCTGGGCCTGATCCGCAATGCCGGGATCGAGCCACATGTCGTCGAATATCTGAAAACCCCGCCTGCGCAGGCATTGCTGGTCCAGCTCATCACCCGCGCCGGCATCACGCCGCGCGAGCTGCTGCGCGGGAAAGGCACGCCCTATGCCGAGCTGGGCCTAAGCGACCCGTCGTTGTCCGACGAAGCCCTGATCGACGCGATGATGGCGCATCCGATCCTGGTCAACCGGCCGCTGGTCGTCTCACCGCTGGGCGTGAAGCTATGCCGCCCCTCGGAGGTGGTGCTGGACCTTCTGCCCACACCGCAACGGGGCGCCTTCGCCAAGGAGGACGGCCAGCAAGTCGTCGATGCCGCCGGCGCGCGGGTGATCTGAGGCATGGCGACCGTTCCTGCTGCCGGCGCCGCGCCGATTCGTCCCGGCATCTCCTTCTTCGAACGGTATCTGAGCTTGTGGGTGGCGCTCTGCATCGTCGCGGGCATCGCGCTCGGCCATGCGCTGCCCGGCTCGTTCGGCGCCATCGCGTCTGCCGAAGTGGCGCGCGTCAATCTCATGGTCGCGGTGCTCGTCTGGTTGATGATCGTGCCGATGCTCTTGAAGATCGACTTCGGTGCGTTGGGATCGGTGCGCCAGCACTGGAAAGGTGTCGGCGTCACCCTGTTCATCAATTGGGCCGTCAAGCCTTTCTCAATGGCGTTGCTCGGCACGCTGTTCCTGGGCTGGCTGTTCGCGCCGCTGCTGCCGGCGGGCGAAGTTTCGTCCTACATCGCCGGGCTGATCCTGCTCGCCGCCGCGCCCTGCACGGCGATGGTGTTCGTCTGGTCGAACCTCTGCGATGGCGAGCCCAATTACACATTGAGCCAGGTGGCGCTGAACGACCTTATCATGGTGTTCGCCTTCGCGCCGCTGGTCGGGCTGCTGCTGGGCGTCGCCTCGGTGACCGTGCCGTGGGACACGCTGCTGCTCTCGGTGGGCCTCTATATCGTCGTGCCGGTGATCGTCGCGCAGCTCGTTCGCCGCGCTGTGCTAGCTTCAGGTGGACAGACGGCGCTCGATCGGCTGCTTGCCCGGCTCGGGCCAGTATCGCTCACCGCCCTGCTGGCAACGCTGGTTCTGCTGTTCGGCTTCCAGGGCGAGGCGATCGTCGAGCAGCCGCTGGTGATCGCGCTCATTGCCGTGCCGATCTTGGTGCAGGTCTATTTCAATGCGGGGCTGGCCTATTGGCTGAGCCGCCGGTTCGGCGTCGCATGGTGCGTGGCGGCCCCCGCCGCGTTGATCGGCGCCTCCAATTTCTTCGAACTTGCGGTGGCCGCTGCAATTTCTCTGTTCGGCCTCAAGTCCGGCGCCGCGCTTGCCACCGTGGTCGGCGTGCTGGTCGAGGTGCCGGTGATGCTGTCGGTGGTGGCGATCGTGAAGCGCACGCGCGGCTGGTATGAGAGCGGAGCAACAGCTTGACCCGTATTCGACATCTCACAGACCCGGATCATCTGCCCGCGTTCGACGTCCGCTACGCTTATGACCGGCCGGCGCTGGGCCTTGGTACGCTCGATCCGCCGCCGCGCATCCTGTTGCTCTACGGCTCCTTGCGCGAACGGTCCTTCTCCCGTTTCGCGGTCGAGGAAGCTGCTCGGCTGCTCCAATTCTTCGGAGCCGAGACCCGCATCTTCGATCCCTCGGACCTGCCGTTGCCCGACCAGGTGAAGGGCGACGATCATCCCGCCGTCCACGAGTTGCGCGATCACGCGATGTGGTCTGAGGGCATGGTGTGGTGCAGCCCGGAGCGGCATGGCCAGATCACCGGCATCATGAAAGCGCAAATCGACCATCTGCCGCTGGAGATGAAGGGGATGCGCCCGACTCAGGGCCGCACGCTTGCGGTCATGCAGGTCTCGGGCGGATCGCAGTCGTTCAACGCGGTCAACACGCTGCGCCTGCTCGGCCGCTGGATGCGGATGTTCACCATCCCCAACCAGTCGAGCGTGGCGATGGCCTATAGGGAGTTCGACGAGGTAGGTCGGATGAAACCATCCAGCTACTATGACCGCATTGTCGATGTAGTGGAGGAACTGGTGCGGTTCACGGTGCTTCTGCGCCCCTATACCGCCCAGCTTGTCGATCGCTATTCGGAACGGAAGGCATTAGGCCCGTCAGCGCCGTAAGCGTGAGCTAGAGCTTGTTACCCACAAGTAGCTGCACCAGGCTGGGTATCTGTGTAACCACAGCGCCATGATCCAGGATACCGCCACCGCAACGCCCGCCCGCAACCTGCCGATGGCATTTGGAGGCGGCGCGGTGATCGGCTCGCTCGGTGGTCTCATCGGCCTGGGCGGCGCGGAGTTCCGCTTGCCGCTCCTGATCGGCCCGTTCCGGTTCGCAGCGCTTGAGGCGGTCATCCTGAACAAGGCCATGAGCCTCGTCGTGGTCGCCACGGCCCTCATGTTCCGCACCAGGACTGTCCCGTTCGAAACTGTCGCCGCGCACTGGCCGATCATTTTCAACTTGCTCGCCGGCAGTCTTATCGGTGCCTGGTTCGGCGCCGGATGGGCGGTGCGAGCAAGGTCCGAAACGCTCTACAAGGTCATTGCCATGTTATTGGTGGTGATCGCGGCCGTGCTGCTCTTCGGCCACAGCACCCACGCTGACCAGCCACTTTTGACCGGGACCGTTCAACTCGTCGCCGGCGTTGGCGCCGGCTTGACCATCGGCGTGGTGGCGTCCCTGCTGGGCGTAGCGGGCGGCGAACTGCTGATCCCAACGCTCGTGCTCCTATTCGGCGCCGATATGAAACTGGCCGGCAGCCTCTCACTCGCGGTGAGCATGCCGACCATGCTTGTCAGCTTCACTCGCTACAGCCGCGACCAGAGTTTCGCCGTGCTCGGCCGCAATCTGACGTTCCTGCTCGTGATGGCGCTCGGTTCGATCTGCGGAACCTTTATTGGCGGCCTGCTGCTTGGGATCGTGCCAGGATTTGTCCTGCTACCAGGGCTGGCTGTGATTCTCGTCATATCCGCCATCAAGGTATGGCGGCATCAATGATGACAGCCTTGGTCTATATCGGAGCCGCACTGGCGGAGATCGCCGGTTGTTTCGCCTTTTGGGCCTGGCTTCGCATGGGCAAGTCAATCTGGTGGCTTCTTCCCGGCATGGCTTCGCTGGCGTTGTTCGCGTGGCTGTTGACGCTGGTGGACACTGACCACGCCGGTCGCGCCTACGCGGCCTATGGTGGCGTCTACATCACGGCCGCGATCTTCTGGCTATGGATCATTGAAGGAGCGAAGCCAGATCGCTGGGATTTGATCGGCGCAGCAATCTGCCTTGTAGGGGCTGCGGTCATCCTGTTCGGGCCTCGCAGCGCGGCTGGTCTGTGACGCCACAAATCGGCATGTAATGGTACTCGGTATTTTCAGTCATCTATTATGTACAGAGCGGCGCGGTCAGCCGAGCACTCCTGGACGTGATGTCTTGCAGGTGAAGCCGGCCAGCCGCTTCAGGATCATGGTGCGGCCGGATCGCTTCAATCAAAAGACGGCGAACCGTCGGGCCAGCCTGCCGCCTGCCATAGGATGTCGAACTGTTCTCGCAAAAGATCGTGCAGCGGCGTTCCGAGATCCTCGACCTGTAGCTCCGGCAGAAACAGCTCCGGCTTGTGCATCTTGCGCCCGCCCGGTCGGGCGCGCTGAAGGATGACATCTTCGACACCCCGGAAGGCGATACCGATAAGAACGGGCCCTTTCAGGCCGATCGTGGAGGCGATCCCGGCCAATCGCTCGAGATGTTCGACAATCCCGCCTTCGAGCTCTCGCCCGTCGATCACGATCTCGGGATCATCGTCGATGCGGCCGCCGATCGTCATCTCGAATTCAAGCAGCCCCGGCCGCACAAAACGGGTCAGCCATCTGGTTTCAGGATTATTGGCAGTGGGAATCAGCGGGATGCCGAAGCTCCACCATTGTCGCTCGTCGGAATCGGACTCCACTTTGACCTGCGTGTTCGGCGGAAACCGCCTCGCAGCGAACAACACCGCTTTGGGATCGATCCGGGGGCGATCCATCGCTGCGAGCGGGACCACGCGCAACACGACACTCGGCAACTGCACGATCTGCGGCAGGCCGCCCCGCATCCGGTCGGCCGCGAGATCGGTAACCGCGATCCGCGCCGCTTCCCACCGCGGATCGATGGCTGGTGCCTGCCCTGCGGGTGGCGGCTCGGCCGCGACGCGAATACGAGCGCGCCCTGCCCTTTCGAACGCGTCGATAGCATTGCAGAGCGCCTCGGCTCGTCCATTGAGGTCCTCGATCGCACCGAGCGTCGCTTTCTGGATGCCATGCGTGACGTCGTAGTCGGTTTTCGGCCAGCCCATTTCCGGATTGCGGTCCATGACGTGGATCCGCTCATAGACCAGACTCATCAGGGAGGTGTTCGCTCCTCGCAACGCCTTGGCCGTCTCCTGCAACACCGGATCCTCAAAATCGAACTCCGCGCCCGCCCAGGTGATGTTCATTTCATCGAGGGGATCGAGCTTCCTGCGAAGGTAAGGCGTGCCGAAGCTATGCTCGCGCAGAAACTGCCGCAGCGTTTCGGGCAGTTGGGCGCGGTAGCGCTGGAGCAGAGCGACATCATGGGGGTGAGGTTCGGCCGGTGGCGGCGGAACGCGCGCGGCCCGCAAGACCTCATCGTCGAGGATCGCGCGAAGCGCGCCCTCAAGATCCCTTTGCAAGCCAAGGCGTGCCGCCTGGCGTTCTTCGTCCGGCGCATCGGCGGGACAATGATAGAAGATCGGGCGTTTGAAGTGTCGAAGATCGAACGGCAGGGGATGTTCGTCCGGATGGCCCATCGCGGTGTTCATCACGCCGATCAGGCTTCGCCATCCCTTGGATTTCAATGCCCAACCATGTTCGAGCAGGACATTCGGATTGGGCGAGCGTTCGCCGTTCGCCCGCGTGGCGACGTGGGTAAGATCGGAGAGGAAGGCGACGGACCGATCGATCTTGTCGAAGATCGTGTCGGCGAGTGGCGGCATACCGGGCACCCCGGCCGTATCACGATCCGCCCTCACGTCGCGGTCGGCCGGATCGACGTCGGCATCGGCATTCACCGCTCGGATCGCGCGATCGAGTGCCCACTGGATGAAGCCCCGTCCAATTCGATTGTCCGTATCGCTCTGCCATGAATAGAAGATGTGGTGGGGCATATGGGGCACGAGTCTCGATTAGTGCGGTAGAGCCCTCGCTATCATGCCTGTCGAGCTCAGGCATCCTCTACCGCGAACGTGCGAAAACTTGGGTAAGTGATTGTCATCAATGACACTTTACCAAGAACTTCGTGGTAAAGTGTCACGGGTGGCAGCTTGCGGGGATTGGTGCCAGTGTGCCGTTATTCGCGAACCGGTTCCAGCGTCCGGTCTCCCTCGTCGCATCGAGCGGCGACATCGAATCAACTCCAACGCGCGATCATATGTTCACAAAATCGCGCAGCCTCCGGGGGAAGAGCGCGAAACCAGTAGCGCCGAACTGGGTGCGGGAGCCAGCGTATCGGCACGGTGACACCACAGAAAAGCGCAATACTACCCACGATGAAAGCGAGCATGACGCCTGTCCGGATCAGCCGGCCGGTCTGGCTCTCCGGAAAAATCGGCAACCAGATAGTGATGATAAGCACGATCAGCAGGGCGATGGCCATCCGGAACGAAAGTCGCCACCAGTCATCCATCCGGCGTTCGAACGCGACCAGATAGGCCGCCTGGTCCGCACGCCCCTCCGGGCTATCAAGATAGACCAGATGGGGATCTTTCCGCGCCGGATCGGTCTGGAACAGCGCAGGCGTTGGTGGATATTGGTCTGGTGGGCATGGGGTCTTTCTCCAGATGACAAAGCCTAGAAGCTCTTTACGGTTTGCCCGACGCTTGGGGTAGGACCAGTAGAGTTCATGCCAGTATGTGAGATCAGATTTGCCGTGGGCCACCAGCCACTCATAAATCGGTTCTGGCGGCAGCGGCAGCGGCCCATAATCCTCAACACCCTCACGCGTGCAATAATATATGAGGTGGACGAAGGCACCGATGAACATCAACTTGGCGGCTAAGATGGGAACGGCACCGGCCAGGACCCCAAGGGGCGTATGCCACAGCTGAGGGTCCAGCCAGCACAAGGCGCGCGCTCCCAGAATGGTCACACTGAGGGCAAGCAGAATCTGACCGAGCCAAAACGCCGCGCGGCTGCGATTGCGCGGACGATAGCGGGAGCGTTGCAGGGTGAGGATCGCCGCGTCGATCTGCCGCTCACCTTCGATCGGATCCTCGGGCGCCAGATGGGCAGCCAGGACGTCATAGGCGCGAGGTTGTCTGGTCATGTCGTTTCCTCCCGAAGAACGCCTACAATCCTGAGGACGTCAGACAGCTCCGGCGTCGCCGAGGCAGGTACGCGCAAGGTTCGATAGCCCGCTGCCGCCGTCATCTCGTCGCGCCTGCGATCCTTGTCGGCATGGTGAGACCCGTCATCGATCTCGATCAGAGCCACCACCTCTCCCGTGGCCGGATTCTCGACGACGAAATCGACGATCTTCTGCGCGAAGGCGTTGCGATCGGCTGGTGTTGAACGGCGTCCCGGCCGGGAAGGAACCTTGAGCAATGCCCCCATCGCGACCTGGGCATGGACTGTCAACACCGGGATAAAAACGGGCCAGGCACCGGTTTAAAAAGGGGCCAGT
>NZ_JBGMOE010000234.1:0-25344 GCF_041424195.1 Tardiphaga sp.
ACGATCGCGATCGCCCCTCTCGATGGGGCAGGACGATGGGGAAAATAATCAAGATAGGGATCTTGTCAATAAGACTGGGAAAAATATTTGGGCGCTGTCTTGCCGCCCCACACGCGTCATTCCCCGGCACACCAATGGGTGTGCCTGAGGGCGGCTGCGCGCCTTCGCAGGCGAACCTCAGCCACTCCACTTGGAGCGGCGGGGAATCTCAGCATGGGAGTCTTTGATCGTGCCAAACACTCCGGGATTCCGGGTTCGCACTAAGCGGGCTTTGCCGCTTCGTGCGCCCCGGAATGACCAGGGAGAGACGGGCGTTATCAATCAGAACTTCGCCTAGCTCACGAACTCGGTGCGCCTGTATCCCTGCGCATACAGCAGTGCCGTGAGATCGCCGTGGTCGATGCGGGCTGCTGCGGCAGCAGCCACTGCCGGCTTGGCGTGATAGGCGACGCCAAGGCCCGCATCCTGGATCATGGCGAGATCGTTGGCGCCGTCGCCGACAGCCAGCGTGTCGAGATTGTCGAGGTCGAAGGACTCGCGCAGTTCGACGAGGGTCGCCAGTTTTGCGGCCTTGCCGAGGATCGGCTCGGCAACGGTGCCCGTGAGCTTGCCATCTTTCACATGCAGCACGTTGGCGCGGTTTTCCTGGAAGCCGACGAGCTCGGCGACCTTGGCTGTGAACAGCGTGAAGCCGCCGGAGACAAGGCAGGTATAGGCGCCATTGGCGCGCATGGTCTGTACCAGCTCACGGCCGCCCGGGGTCAGCGTGATACGCTCGGCCAGCACTTCGTCGACGACGCCGACATTCAGGTCCTTCAACAACGCGACGCGTTCGCGCAGCGCCGGTTCGAATTCGATCTCGCCGCGCATGGCGCGTTCGGTGATCGCAGCGACATGGGCCTTGAGGCCGGCGAAATCCGCGAGCTCGTCGATACATTCCTGGCCGATCATGGTGGAATCCATGTCGGCGAGAAAAAGCTTCTTGCGCCGGCCCTCGACAGGCTGCACGACAACATCGATCGGCATGTCGCCGCGGGCGGCGCGGAGGCGATCGCCGAGCGCGAGCATGTTGTGGTCGCTGGTAAACAGGATGTCGGCGGCGACGCCGTCGCTCAGCCAGTGCGCTTCGGTGTCGCCCGGCAGAAGCGCGCGCAGACCGTCGACCACCGTGCTATCGAGAGCAGGATCGGCGGGGTTGCAGATCAGGGTCGCAACGAGAGACATGACGTGAGTTCCAGGGCAGACAACAGAGCGCTGCTTATCGCAGGGCCGACCGCCAGCGGCAAGTCGGCGCTGGCGCTGGCCGTGGCGCGTGCGCAGGAGGGCGTGGTCATCAATACCGACAGCATGCAGGTCTATCGCGACCTGCGCGTGCTCACCGCGCGACCGACGGTTGAGGAAGAAGCGCTGGCGCCGCACCGGCTCTATGGCACGGTCGATGCCGCGGTGAATTTCTCCGCAGGCGCGTGGGTGGAGGAGGCGGCACGCGTGCTCGCGGAAGTGCGGGCGCAGGGCAAGCTTCCGATCTTCATCGGTGGCTCCGGACTGTATTTCAAGGCGCTGACGCGCGGGCTCTCGGCGGTGCCGCCGATTGCCGCCGAGGTGCGCGACGATGTCCGCGCACGGCTGGAGCGCGACGGGCCGGAGGCGCTGCATGCGCAGCTCGCGCGCGTCGATCCGGTCTCTGCCGCACGGCTGAACCTGCGCGACCGCACGCGCATCGCCCGTGCGCTGGAAGTGGTGGAAGCGACCGGGCGGTCGCTCACCGACTGGCACAGCCAGGGCCTGCCGCCGCTGCTGCCGCCGGAGGGCGTGACCGCGCTGTTTCTCGCGCCAGAACGCGACGAACTCTATGCGCGGATCGATGCGCGCTTCGGCAAGATGCTGGACGAGGGAGCGCTGGACGAGGTGGCTGCACTGGCCGCGCGCGGTCTGGACCCGCTGTTGCCGGCGATGAAGGCCCATGGCGTGCCGGCGCTGATCCGGCATATCCGCGGCGAGATCTCGCGCGAGGAAGCCGCCGAGATCGGACGGGCCGATACGCGGCATTATGCCAAGCGGCAGTTCACATGGTTTCGGCATCAACTGCCGGAGTTTGAATGGATGACGCCGGAGGAGGCGGGGGCGAAACTGTAGGGTGGGCAAAGGCGTCCTTGCGCCGTGCCCACCGTTCTATGCTCTGCGTGTGATGGTGGGCACGCTTCGCTTTGCCCGCCCTACAGTCTGCGGCGCAGGCCCCACAATGCCAGAAGCGCGGTCGCCAGTATCGCCATTCCTACGGTGACGAAACCCAGGGTCACAATGGTTTCCTGCAACGGCGGAGCGCTGTGGCCGGCTCCGGTGATCAGCGACAGGCTGTTGGCGCCGACGATCGCCGCGAGCGTCGTCGTCGCCCAGTTCGCATAGGTGCCGTACAGCGCGAGCCAGAAGGTAACTGTCGGCATGCGGCCGGACAGACGCACGTGATGCCACGCCGCGCCCAGCGCGATCAGGAACGTGCCGTTCATCAAACCTTCGAGATGCGCGGCGAGACCCATGCGTGGGTTGCTGAAGTGGGGCTCGGCAAAGCCCGTCAGCAGCCCGAGTAGAAACAGGAACATGCCGTGCCAGATCAGGCGGCGCTGCCTTTCGTCGCTCATGGTCGCTTACCCTCGCTTCCTGCCGGCTATCCCGGCAGGATTGGGCAAGGAATCCGCGCGTGCAAGTATCCGTCGTGCGGCGCTTATGTCCGCGCCAGGGCGGGGCACGAGCTGGTGCATATCAGCCCGCCCGATTTTTCCGCTCGCCGAACGCGAAAGACCCGGCTAGGCTTCGAAATCAGCGCGATCACAGCAACTTCCCTTGACATCCCCGGTTTGCTGGCTATGTTCCGCGCAAGTTATGAAAAGTCGGACTGATCCTGTGCGCAATAAAGTTACAAGCCTCCTTATTATCGTGGTACCCTGGCGCACCGCCGGGGGTAGCTGACGGCTACCCACGAACCGAGCGGTGTGCACAGGGTCCTGAACGGGCCCTTTTTTATTGTCTGAACTTCAAGCTTTCCGAACCCAGCGACCATCCAGACCAAGCCGCGCCGCAGAGCGCATCCGGAGCGAACCATGAGCGACAGCAAGCCCCACGATCCCAATCAGATGACCGGCGCAGCGATGATCGTGCGCGCGTTTGCGGATCACGGCGTCAAGCACATCTTCGGCTATCCCGGCGGTGCGGTGCTGCCGATCTATGACGAGATCTTTCAGCAGTCCGAGGTCGAGCACATTCTGGTCCGCCACGAACAGGGCGCCGGCCATGCCGCCGAAGGCTATGCGCGCTCCACCGGCCTGCCGGGCGTCGTGCTGGTGACCTCGGGTCCCGGCGCCACCAATATGGTGACGCCGCTGGCCGACGCGCTGATGGATTCGATCCCGCTGGTCTGCATCACCGGCCAGGTCCCGACGCATCTGATCGGCAACGACGCGTTCCAGGAATGCGACACCGTCGGCATCACGCGACCCTGCACCAAGCACAACTGGCTGGTCCGCGACGTCAACGATCTCGCCAAGGTGCTGCATGAAGCCTTCTACGTCGCCACCACCGGCCGTCCGGGTCCGGTCGTCGTCGACGTTCCGAAGGACGTGCAGTTCGCCACCGGCACCTATCATCCGCCGCGCAAGTCGGACGTCCATATCTCCTACGCGCCGCGCGTGAAGGGCGATGCCAACGCGATCCGCAAGGCGGTGTCGCTGCTGGCGGGTGCCAAGAAGCCGATCATCTATTCCGGCGGCGGCGTCATCAATTCGGGCCTCGCGGCCTCGAAGCTGCTGCGCGAACTGGTCGAGGTCACCGGGTTTCCGATCACCTCGACGCTGATGGGCCTCGGCGCCTATCCGGCCTCCGGCCCGAACTGGCTGGGCATGCTGGGCATGCACGGCACCTACGAAGCCAACATGGCGATGCATGATTGCGACGTCATGCTGTGCGTCGGCGCGCGTTTCGATGACCGCATCACCGGACGTACGGACGCGTTCTCGCCGAACTCGAAGAAGATCCACATCGACATCGATCCGTCGTCGATCAACAAGAACATCCGCGTCGACGTGCCGATCATCGGCGACTGCGGCAATGTGCTGGGCGACATCCTGCAGGTGTTCAAAGCGGAGGCGAAGAAGCCGGACACCAAGGCGTGGTGGAAAGACATCGCCGGCTGGCGCGCGCGCAATTCGCTGGCCTACAAGAAGAACAACGACGTGATCCTGCCGCAGTTCGCGATCCAGCGGCTGTTCGAGGCGACGAAGAATCTCGACACCTACATCACGACCGAGGTCGGCCAGCACCAGATGTGGGCGGCGCAGTTCTTCGGCTTCGAGGAGCCGCATCGCTGGATGACGTCCGGTGGTCTCGGCACCATGGGCTACGGCCTGCCGGCGGCGCTGGGCGTGCAGGTCGCGCATCCGGACTCGCTGGTCATCGATATCGGCGGCGATGCCTCGGTGCAGATGACGATGCAGGAAATGTCGGCAGCGGTTCAGCATGAACTGCCGATCAAGATCTTCATCCTGAACAACCAGTATATGGGCATGGTGCGCCAGTGGCAGCAGCTGCTGCATGGCAACCGGCTGTCGCATTCCTATTCCGAGGCGCTGCCTGATTTCGTCAAGCTTGCTGAGGCCTATGGCGGCGTCGGCTTCCAGTGCAGCAAGCCCGGCGATCTCGACGGCGCATTGCAGGAGATGATCAAGGTGAAGAAGCCGGTGCTGTTCGACTGCCGCGTCGCGGCGCTGGAGAACTGCTTCCCGATGATCCCGTCCGGCAAGGCCCATAACGAAATGCTGCTGCCGCTGGAGGCGAATGACGAAGCCACGGCTGCGGCTTTCGCGGGCGGCAAGGCGCTGGTGTGAGGCTTCTAACCTCTCCCCGCCTGCGGGGAGAGGTCGCCCGGCGGAGCGCAGCGAAGACGGGCGGGTGAGGGGGGCCTCTCCACCTGCTCCGAGCCTGCCGAGGCTCCCCCTCATCCCGACCTTCTCCCCGCACGCGGGGAGAAGGAGCTTACGTCACCCGCGGCTAAATCGAATTCTGACCGAGACGGTTGAAAAGAGAAACGACAATGGAACAGCCTGCCTCCGCCTATTTCATGGAAGAGCGTCACGACCCCAATGAGACGCATACGCTGACGGTGCTCGTCGCCAACGAGCCTGGCGTGCTCGCGCGCGTCATCGGGCTTTTTTCGGGCCGCGGTTACAATATCGAAAGTCTCACAGTGTCGGAGACCGAGAGCCACAAGCACGTCTCGCGCATCACCATTGTCACCACCGGCACGCCGATGGTGATCACGCAGATCAAGCATCAGCTCGATCGCATGATCCCGGTGCATCGCGTTGTCGACATGACGCTGACCGGCCGCTCCATCGAGCGCGAACTCGCCATGGTCAAGCTGCGCGGCACCGGCGAACATCGCGTCGAGGCGCTGCGTTTGGCCGAAGCGTTCCGTGCGCGGGTGATCGACGCCACCATCGAGAGCTTTGTGTTCGAGATCACCGGCAATACCGGCAAGATCAACCAGTTCATCGACCTGATGCGGCCGCTCGGCCTTGTCGAGGTCTCGCGGACCGGCGTGGCCGCGATCAGCCGCGGCCCGGAGGGGATGTAGCCTCCGCGCATCGCAGTCATGAAACCCTTCGACATTGCACTGGCCGTTGCGGTGGCCGTGATCTGGGGCGTCGGCTTCGTGCTGACCCGGATGGCGGTCGACGAGATGTCGTCGACGCTGCTCACCACGCTGCGTTTCGGCATCACGGCGCTGCCGTGTCTGTTCCTGCCGAAGCCGAAACTGTCATGGCTGCTGATCGTCGCCACCAGCTGGCTGCTGGTGGCGCAGTTTCTGGCGCAGACCTATGGCTTGGCGCATGGCGTGCCGGCCGGCCTGACCGCGGTGATCGTGCAGAGCCAGGCGCTGTTCACGGTGGGCTTCGCCGCGCTGTTCCTGCGCGAGATGCCGACGGCCCAGCAGGTCGCGGGGATCGTGATTGCGATGGGCGGATTGCTGCTGATCTGCTTCACCGTCGGTTATGATTTCAGCGTGTTCGCCTTCGCGGTGCTGATGACCGCGCCGGTGAGTTTTGCCTTTTCCAATCTGCTGCTGCGACGCGCGAAGAACGTGTCGATGCTCGATCTGTTTGCCTGGATCAGCCTTGTCGCCCTGCTGCCGCTGCTGGTCGTGCTGTTCAGCGTCGATGGCGCCAGCGCGACGTGGCACGCACTGACGCATGCATCGCTGAAGGCCTTCACCTGTGTACTGTTCCTCGCAGTGATCGGCACCACACTCGGTTACTGGATCTGGGGCCGGCTGCTGCGCGATTACTCTGCGGCGCAGGTGGTGCCGTTTGCACTGCTGGTGCCGTTTATCGGCGCGGCGGCGTCGAGCATCACCTTCGGCGAAACATTCGGACCGCTGCGGCTCGCGGGCATGATCGTCGTCGTCTGCGGCATTGCCGTGATGCTGCTGTCGAGGCGCCCGCCCGCGCTCGTCGAAGTGGCGTGAGGCGGACATGTCGCAGCAACTCTTCTACGCATTCCTGGTCTTTGCGGTCGTGATGTTCTTCACGCCCGGTCCCAACAACATCATGCTGCTGGCGTCCGGTTTGAACTTCGGATTCCGCCGCACGCTGCCGCATATGGCCGGTGTGACCTTCGGCTTTGCGTTCATGGTGGGTGTCACCGGTATCGGTCTCGGAGCAGTGTTTGCCTCCGTTCCCGTTCTGCAGACCATCCTGAAATATAGCGGTGCGGCCTATCTGGTTTATCTCGCAGTTGCGATAGCGCGCTCCGGGCCGCCGGATCCGGGCGAGGCGGAGACACGCCGGCCGATGACCTTCATCGGGGCGGCGCTGTTTCAATGGGTGAATGTGAAGGGGTGGGTGATGGCCATCGGCACCATCACGGCCTATGCCGCGGTCGCCAGCTATCCGTGGAACGTGTGCGTGCAGGTGGCGGTATCCGTGGCTATGGGGGGCCTGTCATCGGGCGCCTGGGCGCTGTCGGGCAGTGCCCTGCAATCGCTGGTCAAATCGCCGCGGGCGGTCCGGGTGTTCAACATCACCATGGCGTTGCTTCTGATCGCCTCCCTGTATCCCGTGCTGGTCGAGCTATGAGCCCGGCGCGCAGCGCAAAATCACCGTCGCGGGCTTGTCTCGCGGCACCCGTCGCCCTAGAAACCGGCGGCAATTCATGGTCATCCACCACGCGGTGGTGACCCGTTCGAACGGGCAGCTTTGAAATATAGTTGCTGAAGAGAGGAAATACCCATGCGAGTTTATTACGATCGCGACGCCGACCTGAACCTGATCAAGGGCAAGAAGGTCTGCATCGTCGGCTACGGCAGCCAGGGCCATGCCCATGCGCTGAACCTCAAGGACTCCGGCGTCAAGGACGTCGTGATCGCGCTCCGCAAGGGCTCGGCCACCGCGAAGAAGGCGGAAGCCGCCGGCTTCAAGGTGATGGAAGTCGCCGAGGCCGCCAAGTGGGCCGACCTGATGATGATGCTCACCCCCGACGAATTGCAGGGCGACATCTATCGCGACCACATGCACGACAACATGAAGAAGGGCGCAGCGCTCGTTTTCGCCCACGGCCTCAACGTGCACTTCAACCTGCTCGATCCGCGCGAAGATCTCGACGTGCTGATGATCGCGCCGAAGGGCCCCGGCCACACCGTGCGTTCGGAATATCAGCGCGGCGGCGGCGTGCCCTGCCTGATCGCGGTTCACAAGGACGTCTCGGGCAATGCCCATGACCTCGGCCTGTCCTACGCTTCGGCAGTGGGCGGCGGCCGCGCCGGCATCATCGAGACCTCGTTCAAGGAAGAGTGCGAAACCGACCTGTTCGGCGAGCAGGCCGTTCTCTGCGGCGGCACCGTCGAACTGATCCGCGCCGGTTTCGAGACGCTGGTGGAAGCCGGCTACGCGCCGGAAATGGCCTACTTCGAGTGCCTGCACGAGCTGAAGCTGATCGTCGATCTGATCTATGAAGGCGGCATCGCCAACATGAACTACTCGATCTCCAACACGGCCGAGTACGGCGAATACGTCACCGGCCCACGCATTGTCACCTCGGAGACCAAGGCCGAGATGAAGCGCGTGCTCACCGACATTCAGTCGGGCAAGTTCGCGCGCGACTGGATGCTCGAGAACAAGGTCAACCAGGCCTCGTTCAAGGCAACCCGTCAGCGCAACAACGCGCATCCGATCGAGGAAGTGGGCGCCAAGCTCCGCGACATGATGCCGTGGATCAAGGAAAAGGCGCTGGTCGACAAGACCAAGAACTAAGCGCCTCTTCAGACGCAGCTATCGACGGGACCGCGGCAACGCGGTCCCGTTTTAGTTTGCAGACAATGCCACGCGCGCCCGGCGGCGCTTCAGCACGGCCGCCGCGATCCTGAGCGCCATCACCACAATCAACGGCATCAGGAACCAGACATAGTTCGGCATTTGCGGGATGCGCATGCCGAAGCTGACCATGAACTGAAACCAGAGATAATAGATGCCGGTCGTGTGCAGGATGCGCCATGCGCGCGGGCCGATCGCCGCCGCCGTTCGGTCAAATGACGTTGCCGCCATCGCAATGATGAAGGCGTAGCCGATACCGCCGAAGATGTAGGAGGCGGGCGTCGTTGCCGCGGCGTAGTCAGCAGGCGCCATCACGGCGAAGCCGATAATGGCGACGGCATGGATGGCATGGGACGCCGCGAAGGTCAGGCCGAGGGTGCGGCGGTTGCGTCGCAGCCAGCGCGTGCCGGATGTCGGCCAGAGCAGGGCGAGTGCGGATGCTGCGAAAGCGAGGCAGAAGAACAGCAGCGAGCTGCGCGCCGTGAAGCGGATCGCCATCCTGATGCCGTCGACTTCGAAGCCGCGCATGCCGCCGATCCAGGCGCTGAGCGCGATCAGGACAAGCGTCAGCACGGCGAGCAGCCGCCAGCCTTCGAACCAGTTGCGCCGATCCCGTGTCATGATGTTCCCCTGTGTTGTCATATGTAATCACCAGTTACATTCGGTGCGGCCGATCCAGTCAATTGTGTAATCGGTGATTACATTCACGATACGGTGATGCTATGCTGGGGCATGTCCAGGTCCGCAAAGCCGCCGCCGTCCAGATCAGCGCCAAAGTCGCCGGTTCGAAAACGAGCCCTTCAGTCATCCGCCGCGCCGCGCGGTGCCAAAGGTCGAACGCCGTCGCCGAAGACCTATCACCACGGCGATCTGCGCCGTGTACTGATTGCGGCGGCGCTTGAACTGGCAGAGGAAGGCGGTGCGGATGCCGTCAGTGTGCGCGAGGCCGCGCGCCGCGCCGGGGTTTCGCCGGGGGCGCCGTTCCGGCACTTCCCCAGCCGAAATGACCTGATGAGCGCGGTGGCGGAAGAGGCACAGCGCCGTTTCCGTAGTGCCATTGCTGCCGCGATCGCCGAAACGTCTTCCGAGGATCCGCTGGTTCGGTTTCGCGCGTTTGGCCTGGCCTATCTGCGCTGGGCGATGAAAAATCCCGCGCATTTCGAGGTGATCTCGAGCGGGAAGTATTTCGCCCATGACCAGTCGGCGGTGGTGCGCGAGGACAATGCCGAACTGATCGACATGACCGGGCAATTGCTCGGTGATGCGCAGGACAGGGGTCAGTTGCGCTCCGCGGATCTGCGCATCATGAAGATCGCAGGTCGCGCACTGGTCTATGGCTTTGCCCGCATGAATATCGACGGGCATTTTCCGCGCTGGGGTGTCGCGGATGCCGAGGCCGATCAGATGGCCGAGGCGATCATCACGCTGTTCGTTGATGGGATCGCAAAGCCTGTCTGAACAGCGATTGCGTTCGAATATTCATCGAACCTGCGCGGCTTGCTGTCGAAGATCGACAAGTCTCAGGTGCGGCGTCTCCACGGGCATCGGCCATACCACCGCGAAGCTTCTGCCGGCGCGCGGTTTTCGCGTGTTCGGCAGCGTGCGCAGGCAGGTCGATGCAGAGCGCTTGCAAGCCGAGTTCGGCGCGAACTTCGTCCCGCTGCTGCCGCGGCGCTGACTGGATGCGCTCATGGCGAAGCAGTTGGGATTACAGCCCAAATAGCGGGGCCATTTGTCGCCTCGACAGCGGGTCCAAAATCGCCTAACTGGTCTTACCAGATTGGTAGGGTCAATTCATGCTTGCCACCGTCAGCACCGAAACCTCCGACGCCGTTCGGAAGACGCTTGAATTCGTCCGGCATCACCGGCTTGCGAAAGGCGACCGGCTGCCGTCGGAGCGGGACCTGTCGGAGCGGTTCGGCGTGACGCGCGGGTCTGTCCGCGAGGCGCTGGCGGTGCTCGATGCCATGCGGCTCACCGAGCGGAAGCCCAAATCGGGCATCTATCTGCGCAACGCGCTGGAAGACAGCGGGCTCGATGTGCTGGTGCTGCAGGCCGATCTCGGGCTGCCCTTCGATGCGCAGGTGACGGGTGATGTCACCGAGGCCAGAATCCTGTGCGAGGAACAGGCGTTCCGCCTGGCCTGCCAGCGCCGCACCGACGCCGATCTCGCGAAGCTGCATCAGCTGCTCGACACCTATGCGGTGCTCGTCGCCAATGGCAGCAATCTCGCCGACGAGGACGTCGCATTCCATCTCGCCGTGGTCGCAGCCAGCCAGAACCGCGTGCTGGTCCGCACGCTGACGCCGCTGATGCTGATGAGCACGGGCTGGCGTCGTCGCTATTTCGGCTCTGCAGAAATCCGCCAGCGCTCGCTCATTGATCATCGCGCCTTCGTCGCCGCTATTGCAGCGCGCGACGAAGCGACAGCCACGATGCTGGTGCATCGCCACGTGCAGACCGCAGCCGAAGACGTGCGGGCGCTGGCCGAGCAGGGTGCTACGGACCCCGACATCAAGGATTGATTGCGAACGACACAAGCACCTGGCGAGCCGCGCAACAATCCCGACCAACGGGAAGGCTCAGATCGAATACGGCAACGGCCGTAGCGGTAACCACCGCAAGCACTGGAAACGCAAAACAAGGACGTATGATGCGTATGAAGACGATTGCCATGACTGCAACCTCGATGGCCGCTTGTGCGGTGGCTGTCGTAATGGCCGCAAGCCCGGCACTGGCGCAGAAGAAATATGGCCCCGGCGCCTCTGACACCGAAATCAAGATCGGCAACACCGTGCCTTATAGTGGTCCGGCTTCGGCCTATGGCATTCTCGGCAAGTCCTACGCGGCCTATTTCAAGAAGATCAACGACGAGGGCGGCATCAACGGCCGCAAGATCGTTTTCATCAGCTATGACGACGCCTATTCGCCGCCGAAGACCGTGGAGCAGACGCGCAAGCTGGTCGAGAGCGACGAGGTGATGGCGATCGTCGGCAATGTCGGCACCGCCGCGAATGCCGCGATCCAGAAATACGTCAACGCCAAGAAGACGCCGCAGCTGTTTCTCGCGACCGGCGCCACGCGCTGGAACGATCCGAAGCAGTTTCCCTGGACCATGGGCTGGCTGCCGAGCTATCACGCCGAAGCCGCTGCCTATGCGAAGTATCTCCTGAAGGAAAAGCCCGATGCGAAAATCGGCGTGCTCTACCAGAACGACGATTTCGGCAAGGACTATCTGAAGGGATTGAAGGAAGGTTTCGGCGACAAAGGAGCGTCGATGATCGTGGCGGAGGCGAGCTACGAGGTGTCCGAGCCGACGATCGACTCGCAAATCGTCAAGCTGAAGGCCGCCGGCGTCGATACGCTGTTTTCCTTCGCGGTCGGAAAATTCGCCGCGCAGTCGATCAAGAAAGTCGCCGAGCTCGGCTGGAAGCCGCTGCACATCGTCCCGAATGCGAGTTCGTCGCTGGGCAGCGTGATCCGTCCGGCAGGCTTCGAGAATGCGCAGGACGTTCTGTCGGCCACCTTCGCCAAGGATCCCACCGATCCGCAGTGGAAGGACGATCCGGGCATGAAGAACTTCCATGCCTATGTCGAGAAGTACATTCCGGAAGGCAAGGCGATGGAGAGCACCGTGCTGTCCGGCTACAGCATCGCCCAGACCATGGTCGAGGCGCTGCGCCTGTGCGGCGACGATCTCACCCATGAGAACCTGATGAAGCAGGCGGCCAATCTCAAGGGTCTCCAGCTCGATGGCCTGCTGCCGGGCGTCACGGTCAATACGTCCGCGACCGACTACTCGCCCATCGACCAGTTCCAGATGATGAGCTTCAAGGGCGAACGCTGGGAGCGCTTCGGCGAGATCATCAAGGGCGAGACGCCGACCGCAGTGCGGTAACGGTCATACTTCTCGTGTCCCGGACGCAGCACAGCACGCCCCGCGCGTGATGTGCTGCAGAGCCGGGATCACGCGGACAGTAGGATGGGTAGAGCGCAGCGAAACCCATCATCTGTTCACCGGACGCCCCGATGGGTTTCGCTCCGGCGCTCCGCGCCTGCGCTCTACCCATCCTACAGGACGGATCTGTTTGCGACCGACAAACGCCCGGACCGGCACCGCCTGCGTCGAAAGGTTCATTGTCCGTTCATGACGTGTGTATTACGATTTTGTGACATTCCGCAGGGTCCGGGCGCGGCGTGAGCCGGCTGGCCGTTGCCAGACAGGGCAGTCTTCTTGCCGGGTGTTCGCAGGCAAGCCATGCTGCCGTCGCCGATCTCCACCTCTCCGGCGCAAGCCGGCCGCCGCTTCAGGGAGCGATTGGCGGCCGCTTGGCAATATGCCCGGCACCGGCCGCTGCGCGCGGCGCTGATCGCCGCGATCCATGCCCTCGCGATCTATGTTCTCGCCTCGGTCGAATACGGCCCGTTCGCCATGACGCTGGCGCTGCTCACCTGGGCGTTGCTGAACTTCCTGTTCCTCGCGCTGTTCAAGCGGCCGGGGGTCAGTGCGGTGCTGTCGCTGCTGCTGGTTACGGTGCTGATCGTGCTGTCGCAGTTCAAGTTCGGCATCACGCAGTTGACGCTGACCTTCCTGGATTTCCTGATCATCGATCGCGACACGATCTCGTTCCTGCATTCGATCTTCCCGCAACTGCGCACCTGGCTGCTGATCGCGGCCGCCGTGGCGCTGCCGGTCCTGTGGCTGATCTGGCGCGCCGATCCGTTCCGCCTGCGCCGCCGCAGCGCGCTGGCCTGCGCAGGCATCTGCCTGGCGGGGATCGTAGGCCTGTCGGCGGCCAATCCCGAGAAACCATGGGAGCCGTTCCAGGGCGTCAATCACATTTCCAATCTGGCGCGTTCCGGCGTCGTCTCCGTGTCGCATCTGACCGCGACCGGCTGGATCGAGGCGGATTCCAAGAGCCTCGTGAGTTCGGCGCTGGCATCGCCGATGACCACCTGCGAGCCCGGTGTGAAGCGGCCGAATATCGTGATGGTGCTGGACGAGTCGTCCTTCGACATCTCGGCGGCGCCCGGCATCAAGGTGCCGGCCGGCTATCATGATTACTTCAAATCCGCGGACGGCCAGCAGCGCGCCCTGATCACCGAGTCCAGCGGCGGGCCGACCTGGTACACCGAGTTCAACATCTTCACCGGCCTGTCGGCCCGCTCGTTCGGCGCGCTGAAATTCTATGTGACCCGCATCGCCGCCGGGAAGATTTCGCGTGGCCTGCCGCAGGCGCTGCAGCGCTGCGGCTACAAGACCTTCTCGCTCTATCCGACCTACGGCAATTTCCTCAGCGCCCGCAGCTTCCAGCAGGGCGCCGGCATCGATGGCTTCATCGACATGGCGGCGATGGGTGTCAGCGAGGATATGCAGCCCGATCGCTTCTATTTCGATCAGGCCAGGGATCTCATCGCGCGCGAGAGCAAGACCGACCAGCCGGTCTTCGTGCTGGTCTATCTCACTGCCAATCATTTTCCGTGGACGACGACCTATCGCGACGACCTGACGCCCGCCGGCTGGCAGGCGCCGGGCAATACGGCCGAGGCGGATGAGTATATCCGCCGCCAGGCCATGACGGCTGCGGACTACAAGGGCTTCGTCGCGCAGCTGAAGATGGATCATCCGGCCGAGCCATTCCTGCTGGTGCGGTTCGGCGATCACCAGCCGGCAATTGCGCAGAAGCTGCTCGAGCCCGAGCTGCCGCAGCCGCAGCGCGCCGACCGGATCATGACGCATGATGTCAGGTACTACACGACCTATTACGCCATCGACGCGCTGAACTACCGGCCTGACCTGTCATCGGCGCTGCCGGTGCTCGATGCTGCCTATCTGCCGCTCATGGTGCAGGAGGCCGCACGCGTGCCGCTCGATCCGTCCTTTGTCGAGCAGAAGAAGATCATGCTCCGCTGCAAGGGCGTGTTCTATGGCTGCAAGGGCGGCGATGAAGCCAGCCGGTTCAACCGATGGCTGATCGATGCGGGGCTGATCAAGGATCTGTAAACGCGCGTGTGGCGCTACTTCTTCCCCATCTTCTCCCACATCCACCGCGCCACGCTCTCCGGTGAGCTCGTCGCATCATTGCCGGACGCGCGCAGGTTGGCCTCGCGCATCAGCGGCAGATCGATCTTGCCCAGCAATGGCTGCAGGGCCGCGCGCAGCTTCTCGTCGCCCGCGCGTTTCGGCGCCAGCAGCATGATCGCGTCATAGGGCGGGATCGCGTGTCTGGGATCATCCAGCACCACGAGATCATATTTCGCGATCAGTCCATCGCTGGTGTAGCCGGCGATGACATCGACCTCGCCGGAGGCGACGGCGGCATACATGAAGTCCGGCTGCATGGTGCGCTGGGCCTTGAAGGAGAGGCCATAGGCCGCTTTCAACCCCGCCCATTCCGGCCGTGAGAAGAATTCGTAGTCGCCGGCGATGGTCATGGTGCCGCTCAGCGCCGCGAGATCGGCTGCAGTCTTGATCCCGAGCGCCTGCGCCTTCATGCGCGGCATCACCAGCGCATAGGCATTGGCGAAACCGAGTTCGCCGAACAGCGTGATATTGGCTTTCGCCAGCGTCGTCTTCAGTTCGGTGAGCAACTGTTCGCGCGGCAGGATCTCGCTGCGATGAAACTGGTTGGCCCACAGCGTGCCGGAATAATCCACGTAGACATCGATATCGCCCGAGACCAGCGCATCATAGATGACGCTGGAGCCGAGGCCCTGCCGCGTGGCGGTCGCGAGCCCGGCGGCCTGCAGCCGCTGCGACATCAGCGCCGCGAGCACATATTGTTCGGTGAAGGTCTTCGCGCCGACCACGATGCGTGTGCCGGAGCGAGCAAGACTCGGTGCCAGTGTCACGATCACCAGCGCGGCGATCCCGAATAAGCCGATGGCGGTGCGGATACGGCTGCGCAGGCGGATGCCGGTTTCGATCAGCGCCAGCAATTGATCGACGGCCAGCGCAAGCACCGCGGCCGCGACGCAGCCGAAGATCACCAGCACCCAGTTCTGGGTCTGCAGGCCCGCGAAGATGTAGTTGCCCAGGCTGGTCTGGCCGATCGGCGTCGACAGCGTCGCGGTGCCGATCACCCACACCGCGGAGGTGCGGATGCCGGCCATGATCACGGGGAGCGCAAGCGGCAATTCCACCATGGTCAGCGATTGCCGCGGCGTCATGCCGACGCCTCGCGCGGCTTCGGTGAGGGCAGGATCGACTCCGTTCAATCCCGTGATGGTGTTGCGCAGCACCGGCAGCATCGAATACAGCGCCAGCGCCAGCACCGCCGGCAGGAAGCCGAAGGCCGAGAAGCTGACGCCGATATATTGCAGTGACAGCGCCGCAAGTGCGAGCAGCAGCGGGTAGAACAGCGCAAGCAGTGCCAATCCGGGCACCGTCTGCACGATACTGGCGATGCCGAGCAGGGTGCCGCGCAGCACCGGCCGATGCCGCGCGATGATCGCCAGCGGCAGGCTGATGGCGAGACCGAGCGCCAGCGCAGCGAGGCTGACGCGGACATGATTGCCAAGATAATCCGGCAGATGGCCGAGCGCGTCGCTCCAGCGCGGATCGCTGAACAGGCTCATGTCGCATTGCCCTGGGGCGGGGCGCCATTTTTTGGCAGCAACATCTGAAGCCGCTTTGCCTGCCGACGCGGCGTGCCGAGCAACTCGCCGACATAGGGATCAGCGCTTTTGGACAACTCGGTGGGCGTGCCTTGCGCGAGCAGTTTGCCCGAGCGCATCACCGCGACGCGGTCCGCCAGCAGGATCGCTTCGGTCATGTCATGGGTAATCATGATGGTGGTGAGCTTGAGCGTGCGATGCAAGTCGCGAAAATCGTCGCCGAGCGCATCGCGGGTCAGCGGATCGAGCGCACCGAAGGGCTCGTCCATCAGCACGATGCGTGGCCTGGCCGCCAGCGCACGCGCGACGCCGACGCGCTGGCGCTGGCCGCCGGAGAGTTCGTGCGGGAAACGATCGCGATGCTGGTTGCGATCGAGGCGCACGAGATCGAGCAGTTCGTCGACGCGATCTGCGATCTCCATGGGCGGGGTGCCGAGCAATCTGGGCGTGATGCCGATATTGTCTTTGATGCTCATATGCGGAAACAGGCCGCCGCTTTGGAACACGTAGCCGATACGCCGGCGGAGCTCGATCGGGTCGACCTGCGCGACGTCCTCGCCGGCGATGATGATGCTGCCCGCGTCCGGCACGATCAGCCGGTTGGCCAGCCGCATCAGCGTGGTCTTGCCGGAGCCGGAATTGCCGACCACCGCGAGGAACTCGCCCTCGGCAATATCGAGCGAAACGTCATCGACGGCGTTGACGGCCCCGCCGTCGAAGCTCTTGCTGACATGCTGGAAGGCGATCAGGGGGGCAGCGGAGGTCATGTCCCGGACTATCACAGCCGTGGCGACCCACCAAGCTCGGCCGGCCGTTGAATTGTCTGCCCCGCAGCGCTAAGCCAATGCCTGACCAAAAACACTCTGGGGAACGCGCGTGCAGGCAGGTGGAGCCGCGGCATCGATGGCGGTGGCGCTTGATGACGCGACAGTGGCATTCGGCATCGCCGACAATCGCATCTATACGGCGGTGGAGAAGGCGACGCTGCGGGTGGCGGATGGCGAATTCGTTGCCATCGTCGGGCCGACCGGCTGCGGCAAATCCACCTTGCTCAATGTCGCCGCCGGGTTGCTCGCACCGGCCTCCGGCACCGTCCGGATTTTCGATCAGCCATTGAACGGTTTGAACGCACAGGCCGGCTACCTGTTTCAGGCCGATGCGCTGTTTCCCTGGAAGACCGCGCTCGACAATGTCGCCATCGGGCTGGAGATCGCCGTTGCACACGCCGAAGCGCTGGCGCGGGCGCAGGACTGGCTCACGTCGGTCGGCCTCGGCGCCTTCGCGGGCCGCTATCCGCATATGCTGTCGGGCGGCCAGCGCAAGCGCGTCGGTCTTGCGCAGGTGCTGATCCGCAATCCGAAGATCCTGCTGATGGACGAGCCGTTCGGTCCGCTCGATGCGCAGACCCGGCAGGTGATGGGCAACCTGCTGCTGGATCTGTGGAGCAGGGATCGCAAGGCGGTGCTGTTCGTCACCCACGATCTCGAAGAAGCGATCGCGCTGGCCGACCGCGTCGTCATCATGTCGGCGGGGCCGGGCTCGCGCATCATCGGCGACTGGAAAGTGCCGTTACCGCGGCCGCGCGATATTTTCGAGGTGCGGCTCGACAAGGATTTTCACGCGCTTCACCGCGAGATCTGGAGCGTGCTGAAGGACGAGGTGATGAAGGGCTATGCGCAGTCGTCCGGCGTGGGAGCCGCGTCATGACGCGTCCTGTGCTGCTGCTGTGTCAGGTGCTGGTTGCCGTGGTCGTCATCGGGCTGTGGCATCTGCTCACCACTGTGCCGGTGTTCGGCCGCATCCTGCTGCCACCGTTCTTCTTCTCCAACCCACTCGATGTCGGCAGCCAGATCTACAGCTGGTTCGCGTCAGGCATTATCTGGAAGCATCTCGGCATCACGCTGCTGGAATCTGTGCTGGCCTTCGTTATCGGCTCGACCCTGGGCGTGCTGATCGGCTTCTGGTTCGCGCGCCAGCCGCGGCTCGCCGCGATCTTCGATCCCTATGTGAAGATGGCCAATGCGCTGCCGCGCGTGGTGCTGGCGCCGATCTTCGCGCTGTGGCTCGGGCTCGGTATCTGGTCGAAGGTGGCGCTTGGCGTCACGCTGGTATTCTTCATCGTGTTCTTCAACGTCTATCAGGGCGTCAAGGAAGTCAGCCCCACGGTGCTCGCCAATGGCCGCATGCTGGGCATGAGCGAGCGGCAGTTGATGCGCCACGTGTTCTGGCCGTCGGCGCTGTCGTGGATGTTCTCGTCGCTGCATACCGCAGTGGGCTTTGCGGTCGTCGGCGCCGTGGTCGGCGAATATCTCGGCTCGGCGGCCGGGCTGGGTTATGTGATCCAGCAGGCGGAGGGCACGTTCGACGTGGCCGGCGTGTTCGCGGGCATGTTCGTGCTGTCGGCCTTTGTGATCGCCATCGATGTGCTGGTGACGATGGTCGAGAAACGGTTGCTGGTGTGGAAGCCGGTGGTGAGTGACGGGCGGAGCTGAGAGGTAGCCTCTCCCCGCAAGCGGGGAGAGGTTAAGCAGGAGCGTCGCTACCTACGGCAGGACCTTGGTATCGTCCGGCGCCTGCGGCGGGGTCTTGATGGCGATGGCGCGGAACGGCTTGCCGTCGGGCTTGGTGCCGCCATGGGGCGTGCCCTTGGGGATGATGATGAGGTCGCCGGCCTTGACCGGCACTTCCTTGTCTCCGAGCCACACCGTGCCGGTGCCTTCCAGGATGTACTGGATCTCATTGGTGTTGGGATGCATGTGCTTCACCACATTGCCGTCCTGTACCGAGATGGTCGCGCCGTCGGCGGACATGAACATCTTCGAGCGGAAGCCGGTGGGCGATGCGGGTCCCAGTGCGTCGCCGGTGAGTTCGGGGACGTGAATGACCTGAGCGGTGATGTTTTCTGCAGCCTGTGCCGGCGTGATGCCTTCGGGCACGAGATGCGTGATGAGGCAACCGGCAGCGAAAGCGGCCGTGATGGAGAGTGTCGCGGTAATGCGCTTCATGAACGTTCCCCCTGGATGACAATGATTTGCCGCGCGGATGCTATGTCGTGGGATGTCCGTTGACCAGTGCCGGCTTTCCAACCGGCAGAGGCTCATCTATCCTCCGCGCTGCAAAGCAGCGGAGGAAACAATGACAACAAACATGAAAACCGGCTTGAGCCGTTTATTCCTTGCACGTTTTTTCCTTGCGGGTCTCCTGTCACTGTTTCTCGTTCAGCCTGCTGCAGCGCAAAGCAAGATCACGATCGCCGTCGGTGGCGGGGCGTGCCTGTGCTATCTGCCGACGGTGCTGGCCAAGCAGCTCGGCGAATATGAAAAAGCGGGTCTCGCCGTCGAGCTCGTTGACCTCAAGGGCGGCTCGGATGCGCTGAAGGCTGTCCTCGGCGGCAGCGCCGATGTGGTTTCCGGCTATTTCGATCATTGCGTCAATCTCGCTGCCAAGAAGCAGGAGCTGCAGAGCTTCGTGGTCTATGACCGCTATCCCGGTCTGGTGCTGGTGGTATCGCCGAAGCACACCGGCAAGATCACGTCGATCAAGGATCTCGCCGGCAAGAAGGTCGGCGTCAGCGCGCCGGGCTCGTCCACCGACTTCTTTCTGAAGTATCAACTCAAGAAGAACGGCCTCGATCCGGCCGGCACGGCGGTGATCGGCGTCGGCCTCGGCGCGACCGCGGTGGCAGCGATGGAGCAGGGGCAGATCGAAGCCGCCGTGATGCTCGATCCTGCCGTTACCGTGCTGCAGGGCAGCCACAAAGACCTCATGATTCTCAGCGATACCCGCACGCAGAAGGACACAATGGCCGTGTTCTCCGGCGAATATCCCGGCGGCGCGCTGTATTCGACGACGGCCTGGGTCAATGGTCACGAGAAGGAAGTGCAGGGTCTCACCAACGCGATCATGAATACGTTGAAATGGATCCACAGCCATACGCCGGAAGAGATCATGGCGAAGATGCCCGAAGGCATCGTCGGCAAGGACAAGGAACTCTATCTCGCCGCACTCAGGAACACGATTCCGATGTATTCGGAAACAGGATTGATGGATCCGAAGGGCGCAGCGGCCGTGCTCGCCGTCTTCAGCGAGGGCTCGCCGGAAGTAGCGAAAGCCAATATCGATGTCAGCAAGACCTATACCAACAAATATGTCGAACAGTTCGCAAGGACGATGGGAACGAATGCGAAGTAGAGATACGCAATGACGGCAGAGCTCGTTCTTCGTTCCGTCAAGAAGCTCGATCTCGTCTTTAGTGAGTGGCAATGGCTGTTCGCACATGAGCATCGCAACAAGATCGACGCGCACTTTGCCGAAGCGCGCCGCGCGAAGCCGGAAATATTCAACGGTCAAATCCTGATGGCTCGCGATCCGGTCTTCGCAGGGGATACCTTCAGCGCGCGATACTTTCAGACCGACTTCGCCAGTTTTCTTGCCTGGCGCGACTGGGGCTTCCCGGACGCGTCGGTGTTCAACGGTTTCGGTATGGGCGCATTGAGGACGAGTGACGGCGCCTTCGTGCTCGGTGAGATGGGCCAGCACACAGCGAACGCCGGCAAGATCTACTTTCCGGCTGGTACACCGGATCTCAATGACCTGCGCGGTGATACGGTCGACATTCCCGGCAGCGTCACACGGGAGACGGAGGAGGAGGTCGGCCTGATGCCCGATGACTACTGTGCGGCCGATCAGTGGGACATCGTGCAGGCCGGATCGCTGACCGCGATGATCCGTATGCTCGATCTAGCCGTGTCGGGCGACGCTGTGCGGGCGCGGATCGAAGCCAACCTTGCCACGCAGGATGATCGGGAGCTGAGCGCCATTCATCTGGTACGGAGCCCCAGCGATTTCACCGAGACGATGCCGGCTTATATTCGCGCCTTCCTGGCGGCCAAGCTCTGACGTCTGGCGCCGGGGATGTCGGCACGCTACGCTTGCAATCCCTGTGTCCCGGAGTTGCCGATCTCATGTCTGCCAAGCCAGTTGTGTCTGCGTTGAAGTCCTATATCGAGCCATATCGGGTCGATGGTTCGAAGGCTTTTCACCTCAAGGCGCATGACACCAATGCGTCAGGCGGGCTGCACAAGGAAACCGGCAAGAAGATCATCGAGGCCAACCGCCGCCGGCTGCAGGAGCTGCAGGAAAAGCTCTATGCGCAGGATCGCTGGTCGCTGCTGCTGATCTTCCAGGGCATGGACGCCGCCGGCAAGGATAGCGCCATCGAGAGTGTGTTCGACGGCATCAATCCGCAGGGCTGCGAGGTTCATTCGTTCAAGACGCCGTCATCGAACGAGCTCGATCATGATTTCATGTGGCGTCACACCGTCGCACTGCCACAGCGCGGCCGGATCGGCATCTTCAATCGCTCTTATTACGAGGAATGTCTGGTGGTGCGGGTGCATCCGGAAATCCTCGCCAAGCAGAAGATTCCGGCGGAACTGGTGACGAAGAGAATCTGGCGTGAGCGCTTCGAGGACATCACCGCCTTCGAAAAGTATCTCGCGCGCAACGGCACCGTGGTGCTGAAATTCTTTCTCAACGTCTCCAAGGAGGAGCAGCGCGAGCGTTTCCTTGATCGTCTGGAACAGCCCGCGAAGAACTGGAAGTTCTCATCGGCGGACATCACCGAGCGTGCGTTGTGGGACAAGTATCAGGAGGCCTATGAAGACCTGGTCAGGCATACGTCCTGCGAGGAAGCGCCGTGGCATGTCGTGCCGGCAGATCGCAAATGGTTCTCGCGCGTGGTGATCGGTTCGGCGATCGTCAACGCGCTTGAAAAGCTCGACCTGCAATTCCCGACAGTGAATGGCGAGGACAAGAAGGATTTCATGCTGATCCGCGAGGCTCTGGAGAAGGAAGGGCCATCGCGGGACGGCGCGCCTGTGGTGAAGAAGGTCGCCAAGAAGGCCAAGAAGAAAGCGGCGAAGCGCTAGGACTTGGCTCGTCATTCCGGGGTCGCGCCTGGCTCGCGCCGGCCTGGCCCCCGGCACACCAATTGGTGTGCCGGGGAATGACGTGTTTGCTGCTAACTCAGCTTCAATTCCTTCAACACCGCGGCCACCTTGTCCTGCGCCGCATCGTTCAATGGCAGCACGGGGCGTGGTGGCTTCGCATCCGTCAGCCCCATGATATCCGCAGCCGCATACATCACGCGCAGGCTTGAATATTGCTTGAACAGATCCCACAGCGGCTGCATCGCGCCATTGAGGCGGCGCGCTTCGTCTGCATTGCCGGCCTGCGCCGCGCGCGTGATGGCCAGACAGCTTTTGGGAAACAGACCCGCAGCGACGCAATACCAGGCATCGCCGCCAGCGAGCAGCGTCTCCATCGAATTCCAGTCCCCGGCATAGCCGACCGAGAAGCCTGATGGCACGGCGGCGCGCATCTGCTTGAGATGATCCGCCGCGAGGCTCGCTTCGGGCGATGTCCCTTTCACGGCCACGACGCCGGGAATCCGCGCAATGCGGCCGATGAGGTCGGGCGTGAACTTGAAATGCGTGGTGGCGAAATTGTCGTAGATCACGATCGGCAGTTTGCTTGTCCCGGCAACCGCCTTGAAGTGCTCGAACACCTCATCCTCGGTCAGCGGCGTATAGGACACCGGCGCCAGCAGGCCGGCGGCAGCACCGGCCGCCTTGGCGTCGCGGGCAAGGTTGATCGTCTCATCGGTGCGCAGCGCGCCGATACCCACCAGCACGGGGACGCGGCCATTGACCTCGGCGATGGCGGCGTCTGTGGCGCGGCGGCGCTCGTCGCGGGTCAGGAAAGGGTAGGACCCGGTGCTGCCCAGGAGGCCAATGGAATCCACCTTGGCGGCCGCCAGCGGCGCTACCAGTCGCTGGAGCGCGGGCGTATCGACCCGGCCATTGGTGTTCATCGGCGTGATCGGGAAAGCGGATAATCCCCTGGCGAAAGTCATCGTTCTGTCCTCGTCATTACCGTTCGGTCTTAGGGCAAAAGGGGGGCCGGGAACACGTCCAGTTGGCGATGTTCCGGGTAAGCCAGTTGACCGCTTGCGCCCGCGGCCTTTCGGAGGGATTTAGGTCAGTCTTCCTGACCCTCTTAGCCGTTGCAGGCCCCCGTATTTGTCGTCTAGAACCACCTCAGGCTCCGGTCGGCAACGAACCATCAATGGTTTGCGCCGAGGATGTAGGCCTGAAGGTGTGGTAATGCTGATTCGCAGCGACATGGTTGGAGTTTCCGGGGGAGTGGCTGTTGCCGCTGGTCCCGACGCGATTCCGGCTGCCTCGCTGTCCCTTTCTTCGGCATCGACCCTCCTCGGCGGGCTGCTTCTGCTTATCTGCCCCTGAGCGCCGTCTGGGCCATCTGGCCTGGGTACTCAGGGGATCATGACACGCAGACCATCAGCTTTCCCTGGCGCCCACACAGACCGCGCCCCGACTTAAGGAATATCCCATGACCGCGACCACGAAGTCCGACAAGGACCGCGTCTTCATTTTCGACACGACCTTGCGCGACGGCGAGCAGTGCCCCGGCGCCACCATGACTTTTGAAGAGAAGCTGGAAATCGCCGAGATGCTCGACGATATGGGCGTCGATATTATCGAGGCCGGCTTCCCGATCTCGTCGGAAGGCGATTTCGAGGCGGTGCACGAGATCGCCAAGCGCTCGAAGAATTCGGTCATCGCCGGTCTCGGCCGCGTCAATCCGAAGGACATCGATCGCTGCGCCGAAGCCGTGAAGCCCGCCGGTGATCGTGCCCGCGTGCACATGGTGATCGCGACCTCGCCGCTGCATATGCGCGTCAAGCTGAACATGACCCCGGAGCAGGTGATCGACGCCTCGGTGGCCGGCGTTACCCGCGCGCGCAACTTGGTCAGCAATGTCGAATGGTCGGCCGAAGACGCGACCCGCAGCGACATCGACTTCCTGTGCCGCATCACCGAAGCCGTCATCAAGGCCGGCGCCACCACGGTGAATATTCCCGACACCGTCGGCTACACCACGCCGGAGGAATACACCCGCATCATCCGCACTCTGCGCGAACGTGTGCCGAATTCCGATCAGGCGATCTTCTCCGTGCATTGCCACAACGATCTCGGCATGGCGGTGGCCAATACGCTGGCCGGCATCGATGGCGGTGCGCGCCAAGTGGAATGCACCATCAACGGCATCGGCGAGCGCGCGGGCAATGCGGCGCTCGAAGAAGTCGTAATGGCGATCAATGTGCGCAACGACAAATTCCCGTACTGGAACAAGATCGACCCAACCTGGCTGACGCGGGCCTCGAAAGTCGTGTCGGCGGCGACCTCGTTCCCGGTGCAGTACAACAAGGCGATTGTCGGCCGGAACGCCTTCGCCCATGAGAGCGGCATCCATCAGGATGGCGTGCTGAAGGACGCCTCGACCTACGAAATCATGACGCCGGCGTCGGTCGGCCTCAAGCAGTCGTCGATCGTGCTGGGCAAGCATTCCGGCCGCCATGCTTTCGTGCACCGTCTGGAAGAGCTGGGCTACAAGCTCGGCAAGAACCAGATGGAAGACGCCTTCATCCGCATGAAGGCGCTGGCCGACCGCAAGAAGGATATCTATGACGAGGATATCGAGGCGCTGATCGACCAGGAGATCGCGCAGTCGCACGACCGCATCAAGCTGACCTCGCTGACGGTGATCGCCGGCACCCACGGTCCGCAGCGCGCCACCATGAAGCTGAACGTCGACGGCGTGACCAAGATCGAGGAAGCCGAAGGCAATGGTCCGGTCGATGCGGTGTTCAATTGCATCAAGGCGCTGGTGCCGCATGAGGCCAAGCTGGAGCTGTATCAGGTCCACGCCGTGACCGAAGGGACCGACGCGCAGGCGGAAGTATCGGTGCGGCTGGCCCATGAAGGTCGCTCGATGACGTCGCGCGCCGCCGACCCGGATACGCTGGTCGCTTCGGCAAAGGCCTATCTCGGTGCGTTGAACAAGATCGTGATGAAGCGTGAGCGCGACATGCCGGCAGCGGTTGCTGCCGCGAGCTGAGCGCTTTCCAAAACCTATACGCGCAATGAAACGCGGCGTCGCAAGACGCCGCGTTTTTTTGCATTGCAGTAAAGCTTTTGCTGCAACCCCTGCGAAGGGAGCGATGGCGTTTGGTCGCCGATGACGATAAAGCTGCCCGTGGCATCCAAGCGCAGCGACTTTTTGAAACAGCTCCGCGCGACCAACAGGGAGAACATCATGCGCAAGTTTATTTTGGCGGCAGCGTCGATCGCGGCGCTCGCGCTGGCCGGTCCGGCCTCCGCTCAATCGCCCATCGTCATCAAGTTCAGCCACGTCGTCGCGCCGAACACGCCGAAGGGGCAGGGCGCGGACAAGTTCAAGGAACTCGCCGAGAAATACACCAATGGCAAGGTGAAGGTTGAGG
>NZ_JBGMOE010000235.1:0-24952 GCF_041424195.1 Tardiphaga sp.
AGATCAAGATCAACATGGACAAGCAGCTCAAG
The DNA here is from genome assembly GCF_041424195.1 of Tardiphaga sp. Taxonomy (NCBI): domain Bacteria; kingdom Pseudomonadati; phylum Pseudomonadota; class Alphaproteobacteria; order Hyphomicrobiales; family Nitrobacteraceae; genus Tardiphaga; species Tardiphaga sp. The sequence continues at coordinate 33 of NZ_JBGMOE010000235.1, forward strand.
GAATGCGGCGAAGCGCCGTTCTATACCCTCGGGCCTCTGACCACCGATATCGCGCCGGGCTACGACCACATCACCTCGGGCATCGGCGCCGCCATGATCGGCTGGTTCGGCTGTTCGATGCTTTGCTACGTGACGCCGAAGGAGCATCTCGGCCTGCCCAATCGCGACGACGTCAAGGTCGGCGTGATCACCTACAAGATCGCGGCGCATGCCTCGGATCTCGCCAAGGGTCATCCCGCCGCGCAGCTCCGCGACGACGCGCTTTCCCGCGCCCGCTTCGACTTCCGCTGGCAGGACCAGTTCAATCTCGGTCTCGATCCGGAAACCGCCGTCGCCTATCACGACGAGACGCTGCCGAAGGACGCCCACAAGGTCGCGCATTTCTGCTCGATGTGCGGACCGAAGTTCTGCTCGATGAAGATCACGCAGGACGTCCGCGACTATGCGGCGACCCTCGGCGACAACGAGAAGGCCGCGCTGAACCTCGGCGGCACGGCATCGATGGGCATGTCGATGAGTGGCGTGATCGAGGATGGCATGGCCAGCATGAGCCAGAAGTTCAAGGACATGGGCGAGCAGGTCTATGTCCAGGCCGAGGCGGTGAAGGCGAGCAACAAGGCGCTGTAAGCGTCGATTTTCCGCTCTGCCGGAATATTTGCGGAAAAGGCCGGGTAGCGTACCCGGCCTTTTTTGAATTTGGCTCAAAAAGGAAGAAGCTCGCTCTGTGCATTGTCGCTTTCGAACGACTTTCTCAGAATGCCGGGTTCCAAGACGCCAAGGGCGGACAAAGCGATTTTCTCGTTGCAAACCTCCGGGGATACATCCAACAGTACCCGTTCCTTAACCTTTCGTTAACCAATCGCGCCCACCCTGCCGCAACGTAACGGCTGGGGGCTGTTCGTTCTCGATGTTGTTGCTTCGCGCGACGAGGCAGGCGTTGATCGGGAGGTGCCGATGTCAGACCAGTCCTTTCACGATAGCCTCGATGACCCGTGCGACGACGCTTCCAGGGCATCCGATGTGCTCGCGCCTGCATCCGACCCCAGCGAGGTCGTGACAATGCTGATCGGCGCGACTGTTCACGAGGTCGAACGCGAGTTGATGCTGCAGACGCTGGCGCGCTGCGATGGCAACCGCACACATGCCGCCCGTGTGCTCGGCGTGTCGGTGCGCACCATGCGCAACAAGATCAAGCAGTATTCGGCAGACGGCGTCGATGTGCCGGCGCATGGATAGCTGATGGCGCTATTGCAGAAGCGCGCCGGTATCCAGCACCCATGTGGAGCCCTGTAGCCGGCCTTCGGTCTGCATCTCGACATCGACCAGATGCGCCTTCGGTTCAAAGCCGCGAATTTTGACGGTGAGCGGCGTGGTGAACTGCCATGCCGCGCGCGCCTGCAGCAGGTCTTCCTGATACGACCTCAGAGCTTTTGAATCGCCGGCTGTCTTCAGAGCCTGCCACTGCGCCAGTTTGGCGCGATCCTCGAACCAGATCGAATCCGGTTTCACCTGCATGGACGCCCCCAAGCGTATCTCGCCGGCATGCGCTGCGCTCGTGAGGGCCAACAAGGTCAGCAGCGCCAGATATGATTTCATATGTCGTCGCCCGTTACCGTGATGAGAGCATAAGTCGCCGCGGATCCCGTTCCGGTTCGACAGGACTCGGCAATTCGCGGGCGCACCGTGTACAGACCTGCTAGGCTGGCCCGACACACATGACCGCGAGGCTTGATCATGCCCATCCAGCACTTCCCGCCCCCTCCCGGAATCAAAGCGCCGCCGCTGTCCTATGCCGCGCGGGTCGGCGATCTCCTGTTCGTCTCCGGCATTCCCGGCTTCGACCCCAACGGCCAATTGCCGGAACAATTCGAGGCGCAATTCGGATTTGTGGTGCGCACGATCAAACGGGTGCTGAAGGATGCCGGTACCGACATCTCGCACCTCGTCAAGGTCAACGTTCTGCTGACGCGCGCGTCCGACGTGGCTGCGATGAATGCTCTGTATGCCGAAGCCTTCGGACCACCGCCTTATCCGGCGCGCACCACTTGCGTAGTTCATGCGCTGCCCAATCCGGCGATGCTGATCGAGATCGAGTGCGTGGCTTCGCTATCGTGACCATGCTCATCGGCCGGCCATCGCATCCGTCACCGTCTCGCTGACGAAATCGGCGGCCCGGCGGAAAGCTGTGTCCGTATCGCCGCGGAAGGTGACGGCGCGGCGCATCACCAGTTGCTCGCGCTCGACATCGAACAACTGCACCTCGCCCCATTGCACCAGCGTACTCATCTTGCGGATGCCGCCATAGACCAGGTAACGCGCGCCATCGCGGCGCGCTGCGGCGACGAGATCGTCGGGCGCCATGCTGACGGCCGTGCAGGCGGGCTGCGGACAGGCCGGGCGCACCACGCGGTAGTCGCGCTGTGCCAGCCCGTCGCGCAGCAGTGCAGCGAAGATGATCATGCGGTCGCGATGCTGCGCGGACTGGTCGGCCTCCTCGCCGGAAGTGTCGCTATAGTCGAAATCGGCCACCGCGACGGCGAGCTGTCCGGCAGCCGCGGCCGGCGCAGGTGCCCCCAGCAGCGGCGAATTGAAGCCGTCATCCATCCCCTGTTACAAGCGGCCGGACAGAATCAATACGGAGTGTGACCCGTGGCAAAAGAAACGATCAGCCAGACCGGACTGCGCGGCCCCCGCGGCGAACCGGGGCTTCCCGGACCGCAGGGCCATCCCGGGCGGCCGGGGCCGGAAGGCGCACAGGGCAAGCCGGGCCTGCCCGGCAAGGCCGGCGCCAATGGCAAGCCGGGGCCGCAGGGCAAGCGCGGCGAAGCAGGACCGCAGGGCAAGCCTGGCCCGAACGGAAAGGCTGGCGTCAACGGCAAGCCCGGCCCGATCGGGCCTCAAGGCAAGGCCGGACCGCAGGGACCACGGGGTGAACAGGGCCCTCAGGGCAAGCCGGGCGTGCAGGGCGAACCCGGGCCGCGCGGCGAGCAGGGTCCTCCCGGCACGCTGCCGACGCTCGAGCAGATCATGCCGTGGCTGCACATGGTGTTCGACGCCTGGGAAGACCACCGCCAGATGCGCCTGCGCGAAGCTCAGGAGCGCGAAGAGGCCCTGCTGCGGGAGCAGCAGGAAGCCGTCGAACGCGTCGCCGCGATGATCGAAGCCGACACCGCTGCAACCGATGAGCCGGCCGACGACAACGACGGCGAGAAGAAAAAGAAGAAGCGCAAGAAGAATAAAGACGACTGACACGTCGTCCATCAATGGCGTTCACCAGGCGGTATGGACATGGTTCATGCCGCCTTTTTCTTTGCCTGCCTAATCCGCTTCAGCGCGGCATGCATGAGTCCTGCTCCGGTGAATTGCGCTCGGCATCGGGGGCGCCGAGAACAACCGCGGCGGATCATTTCCAAAGCCTGCGCAATGCAATTGTCGCGACAGGATTGCACTACGATTGAATAGGTTGCGTGATTACAACATACATTCTACAATTGTAATTCATCTGACGCCTCCCATTGAAAGGACAGTAGATGCCCGACGAGATCGCCGAGCCCGCGCCCGCAGCGACCCCGCTTATCAGCAACGAACGTAAGGATCAGCTTGTCTTTCGCCTCGTTTACATTGGATTTCTTGTCAGTGGGGCAATCGCATTGCTGGTGATCGGTGGTGTGATCTTCATCGCGCTGCTGTCGGTTTCCCGTGGCGTCGATATGAAGATACCTGATGTTCTGGCCAATTGGGGCGGCGTGATCGTCGGCTTCTACTTCGGAGCATTCGTGACGCTGATCAAGGACTACATCAAGATCTCGGCTTAACAGACTCCGGCGGACGCAAGCTATCGTTCCCATGACCACGATACTGCTAGAGTTTATTCCACGTCAGGCCGTAAACACTTGCCTCCCCGCTTATCGTCTCACCGTCGCTAGAACTAACAGCCGCGCCAATCCGTTTTACTTCATTGCGTATCTTGCTCTTGATGTCCTCGGCCTGATTGCTTCTGTATCTGATTTCATATTGAACCCGGAGTTCGTAAACGCTCGAGATTTGATAGGCGTTCCCATTGGCAACTCCGGCGCGGACGCTTTCGGAGCATCCGGGCCCAAGATTGCTGTAAACAGCCTTCAACTGATCTGCCGAAAGTTCCAGCGTCGCCTGATCGACGACGCGGACGACGACACTCTCCGCGAAGGATGCGGTGAATGGCATAAGCAGATCGCGTTTGACAAAATCGGTAGGCAGCGTGACCGCGTCGCTCGCGAAGAAGCGATAGACAGCGGTTCGTATCGGCTTCAGCTCAACTTTCTCCGTTGAAAAAGTTGGCGTGCACAAGAAGCCAAGTTTGGTAGCGGTCACAGGTATCAAATTGGGGTTGAAATCCCGCCGATGAACGAAGCTCCCCGGTTGATAGGCGCTGGAGGCTGGGTCGATGGCAATGTAGCTCGATCGTGCCAGCACCCTGAGAACTTCTGAACGTATCGGGTCGTCAAAACCGGGCAAGACGACAAGCAGCCCTAGCGCAGTCAGAAATAAGCGCAATTTACCCATGGCAAGCCCCAGCACTGTCCCGCAACGACTTTAAGGCATCGCCGGATCAATGCAACCTCAAGGAGCAACCACGATCCTGCCTTCCTACATGGTCCGCTGCGGCGCGGTCTGTAGCAGTTCCTGAAGCTGCTGCTTGTAGAATTTCGCACCGCCCGTGGTGAGATGACCGCGGGTCTCGGTGCTTGCCGGGATCAACAACATCTTGGCATGTTTGATCCGCTTCAGCGCGCCGTCCATCAGCTCGGTCTCCGGCGGATTGCGCTCGTCATCCGCCGCGTTAATAGCAAGAACTACCGCTGCGATCTTTTCCAGACCCGCTGACGGATTGTAGTCGCGCGACGATTCCCACTGATAGATGAAGTCATTCGCATCGGCGGTGAACGGCGCCTTGAGCCGGTCATCGACATTCCTGTCGGCGGCCTCGCCGGTCGGCGCCAGCATCTGATAGGCCAGCGTGCCGCCGGCTGTCGCGACGCCATACATCACGCTGGCATATTTGATCATACCGGGCTGGGATGTGTAGTTGCCGGCCTTGTAATCGGGATCGGCGCGCACGGTCTCGATCATCATGCGCCGCATCATCCAGTTGCGCGCGCTCATTTCCGTAGGCTGTGATGCCATCGGCACCAGGGCGTCCATCGCATCGGGATATTTTGTGCCCCAGATCCAGGCATGCATGCCGCCCATGGAATTTCCGATCACCATCCGCACATGCTTGATGCCAAGCCCTTCGATCAGCAGCCGATGCTGCGCATCGACCATGTCGTCGTAATTGTATTTCGGAAATGCAGTCTTCATGCCGTCAGATGGTTTCGATGATTTACCGTGACCGAGCGCGTCGGGAATGATGATGTAGTATTTCGTGGCATCGAGCGGCTGGCCCGCACCGAATAACTCGCCTGCGAATGTTGGCGTCAGCATGCTCTGCGCCGAACCGCCGGTGCCGTGCAGCACCAGCACCGGCTGCCCCGTGGGCTCCCCGACTGTCGTATAATGGAGCTTCAACTCAGGCATCACATGACCGGTGTGAAACTTGAAATCCTTTGCAATCCAGTCGCCCTGTTTCGGCGCGGGATAATCCGCAGCGAAAGCCGCCACGGCAGCAAACGAAGCACAGGTCACAACGGCGACAGCGCACAATGCGCGCATCGAACAGCTCGGCATGGTCGTCCCCCGGCACGGCCATTTGGATCGGGCCGCTTTGCACAAATGCTAACACGACGGGCGGGCCACGGGACCAACAGATCGATACCGCAGCGCAGCGATCCCCACCTCGTCCAGCCGGGCATAATTTTTGGGCAGGCGTAGTCGCCATTGCTCGGGCTTAATCATCGCAAGAATCCGAGTCATCCCGTGCGGCACGTGGCGTCCGCGCGCGATGCAACACCGACGTGAGGTTCGCATGCGGGGAATGATTCAAGTCGCGCTGCTGGCGGGGTTCACGATGATGGCTGCGTCAGCGCATGCCATCGATCGCGGCCAGTTCAACGATGTACCCGACGATATCGCGCCTGGTTCAAGAGCGTCATCAGCCCCAACGGCGTGCCGTGTTGCGACATCTCCGACGGCCATCGCACCGAATACGATGTCCGCAATGGCGCCTATTGGGTACCGATCGACGGCTTATGGACGGAAGTGCCGACGCGGGCCGTGATCCGCGATCGCGGCAACCCGGTCGGCGAAGCCGTCGTCTGGTATGTGCGCCACCGCGGCGAGATCATCATCAGCTGTTTCGTTCCCGCTGATGCGGTGTGATGGCGATCACGAAACGGTGCCGGGGTGCGGCCTTGCAATCCACAGGAAATCGGGCGCTAGTTGAGATGACCGGGTGCGTCGTGCGTTAAGTCGCGCCAGCCTTTGACGTTGCCTATCGCAGGCATAGCAGGACAAGAGAGACTACCATGACGGAAGTGACCTATGTGATCGTCGAACATGATGGCGGCTGGGCCTATAAAGTAGGGCCCGTCTTCTCCGAGCCATATGCGACGCACGCACTCGCCACCGCAGCCGCCAAACGCGCCGCGGCCGAGCAGAGGGTACCCGGACGTACCGAGGTGATTTCCTACGAAGACGAGAAGGGCCAGTGGCATCAGGAAACGGCGTCAGGTAGCGATCGTCCGCAAACACGCATCGTGGACAAGCCCTGATCGCAGTTCAGCTTGAACCGCCCCGGAAAATGACGCATCGCGCGGCACCGGCCGCGCGATCATGCGTCGGATCATTGCCATCTTCCACATCGGCGCGGGCATCGCCCACGATTGGCGTTTCAGCCGGTGATCATTTGGTGAGGGCTGTATTATTTGGTGCCATCAATTGGCCCTGGCAACGCAAAGATGCCACGAATTCATAGCGAACGGGCCCAATAGTGTAGCAGCACGCACTGCGTCGTCATGCGGGGCCTCCAACGTCGGTCGCGGTGCCACCTGCGCGACTTTGCTGCAAAGTGCCACCATGCTAATTGATGCTATCAAATCGCACTGGGAGAACAGACGTGACCGACGTCGCCGCAGACGAACTCCGCACAATTTATCCAACTCCGCATCCGCGCGTGATCGCCAAGGCGCGACCGACGCTGGACATGCATTCGAGCAAGTTTATCTCGCTGTCGCCATTCTGCGTGCTTGCTTCCTCAGGCCCGGACGGCACTGTCGATGCCTCACCGCGCGGCGGCGGTGTCGGCTTCGTGCGGATCGCCTCACCCACCGAGTTGCATATGCCGGACCGGCCGGGCAACAACCGCATCGACACGTTCCAGAATCTGATGGCAGGCAACGGTCATGTGCAGCTGATTTTCTTCGTGCCGGGCATCGACGACACCCTGCGCGTCAGCGGCATCGCGAAGCTGGTGAAGGACCCGGAACTGATGGCGTCGATGGAAGAGTTCGGCAAGCTCCCGCGCGCGGTGTTGAGCATCACGGTGACCGAAGCCTATTTTCATTGCGGCAAGGCGCTGATGCGTTCGAAGCTTTGGTCGCCCGAGGTACAGGTGAAGCGCTCGGTGATGCCGAGCATCTCGGAGATGGTTCACGACCAGACCAAGCTCGGCGAGCCGATGACCCAGGAACAGATCGACGTCGCCTATCGTCAGCAGTTGTAACGTTTCGGCTTTCGACCTGATCGAAGGGCCAAGGCACTCGGGCTAAGGACGGCTTCATACACAACCATTATTGAGTTTATCAGCTTAAGGTTGTATATCTGGCAACGCTTGGGGAGAGCGTTGTGCGTGGCGTTGCGTTGATCCACTTGATGGCGGTCGCGGGCCTTGTCCTTGGCGGCTGCGTGCGTGATCCATTCGTAACGGAGCAGGATGAAACGCGCGCGGGCGAATGGCTGATCCCGCACCAGATCGATCGGGTCACCGGCGCCAAATTACCGAGTGCCTATGTCTTCGCCGAAGCGTCAAACAGCAATGTGGATTTCCCGCGGGTCTCGTCATTGCTGCTGACATGCATCGATGGCGCCCCGCTAATCCGCCTTGCCTTTGATTTCAAGATCGGCAGCAACCGCAACACGGTGCTGGGCTATCGCTTCGATGGAAAACCTGGTCACGACGACGTCGGCTCGCGGGTGGTGCGGGGAAACCAGATCATCGTCATCGAAGACAAGGCAGAGATCGCGACCTTCGTCAGCGAGCTGGCCGGCGCGAAGACACTCTATGTCCGGATCAGGTCGATCAACGGCGGCCGAACGGCTGTCGAATATCCGCTGGATGGATCGGCTATGGCGATCCGGGCGGCATTCTCCAAATGCGAGATGCCACAACCGCCCCTGCCGGAACAGGGGCGGGCAACATTGCTCGGCGTCTATTGATGCCGTCGCAGAAGTCTCAGGCTTAGAACTCGCTCTCGAGGCTACCCATATGCTTCTGGGTGTAGAGATCGATGCCGATCCGCTCGATCAGATCGAGCTGGGTTTCGAGGAAATCGATGTGACCTTCCTCATCCTTCATCAGCTGCTCGAACAGATCGCGGGAGACGTAATCCTTGACGCCGTGGCAATAGGTGGCGGCTTCTTCATAGAGCGTCCGAGCGCCGATTTCCGCGGCGAGATCGCATTCGATGATTTCCTTGACCGTCTGGCCGATACGCAACGGATCGAGCACCTGCATGTTCGGAAAACCGTCGAGGAACAGGATGCGGTCGGTAAAACGGTCCGCGTGGTTCATTTCTTCAATGGATTCCTTACGCCACATCTTGGCCATGTCGATCAGACCCCAGTGATTCAGGAGCCGGAAGTGCAGCCAATACTGGCTGATCGCGGTCAGCTCGCTGCGCAGGCCCTTGTTGAGGAATTCGATGACCTTCGGGTCGCCCTTCATGGTGTTCTCCTGTCTGCTGAACCCGTCCGAAACAGGCCCCGATCTGAATTTAGAATCCTTCTAAATCAGATTGGATGGCAGGACAACCCCTCTTTGCCCAATTCGGCGAGGAGCGCGGAAGAACGGGAAAGCTGTTGAAGTAATAAGCGCTTAGGCTGCCGCTTCGATCGAGGCAATATCAGCCAGCTTGATATGCGCATGAGTCTCGATGTGAGACTGTCCATGGGCCGCCGTATGCGGGCAGCCGGCACAGCAGGACTTGGCACAGGCGCCCAGCGCCTCGTCCATGATCTTCTTGATCGTCCTTACGCAGCGGCCGCATTGGGCGCTACAGCCCAGGCAACCATAGACCTGCCCTGGCGTACGCGGCGGACGCGTTCCGGCAACGGCACTACGGACATCATGGTCGGAGAAGACGTTGCAGGAACAAACAATCATGAGATGAAGGCGAGCTCTCAGGTCAGGACCCCTCTTGGATATGTAAGAGGCCGCCCCGATGCAAAAGGAAAACGCCGACTTTGAAGCTATTCCAAACTACTGATCGCATGGAGGAAATTGGAACGAATCTAAAATGAGATCGAGGGCCACGGTGATCGGACGGACGGTCTCTGTGATTGCAGTATCATGAAACCGGCTACAGCGCTGCCATATGCCTTTGACTGCTTATGGGCATGATTTTCGATGGCTTTTAACAGGAGATACCGGCCGAAGCGGCGCGGTCCCGTTCATTGATCATTCAAGTGAAGTATGAAACTTTTCGCGTCAGGCAGCGCTAATTACAGGCGAAGCCGATGTGAGAAAGAGGATGCCATGAAGAAAACCCTGATGGCCGTTGTAGCAGTGACCAGCCTCGCCTTTGCCGCTATGGCCCCGACATCGGCCAGCGCGCAGCACTGGCACGGACACGGCGGCGGTGCCGGCGTGGCCGCAGGTCTGATTGGCGGCGCCCTGCTTGGCGGCGCGATCGCTGCCGGTTCGGGATACTATGGTCCCGGCTATTACGGTCCCGGCTACGGCTATTATGGCCGCCCTGCTTATGTGGCCGGTCCCGGCTATTACGGCGACTGTTTCTGGCAGCGTCAGCGCTTCTGGGACGGTTACGGCTGGCGTATTCGCCGCGTCCGCGTTTGCGGCTGAGATCTTGCGATCTCCGAGATCATGTGATCTCCGAGATCATCAGATTTCCTGTCACGCATCGGAAACCTACATTTCCAGTGCGTGATGCTTGCAATGGCCCGAAAAAACCGCTTTTTCGGATCACTGACTGGCTAACGTTTACATCGAATTGACGGTTGGGCGCTTTTCTAAGTGAGACAGTCAGTTCGAATCGCAGCGTGAGTAGAGCTTTAACCGCGTCGCGTGCGGCGCCCTTCTGGAGAGACCTGAGATGAAGAAGACGATTTCCGCCCTGCTCGCCGCCGCGACAGTTGCCGGCTCGCTGGTCGCTGTTGCGCCTGCCGCGAAGGCCGATGGCGGCCGTATCGCCGCTGGCGTTGCCGGTGGCCTGATCGGTGGCGCTCTCCTTGGTGGCGCCATTGCAGCCAGCCGTCCGGCTCCGGCCTATGGCTACGGCTACGCCCCTGCCCCGGTTTATGTCGAGCCGGAATGCCGTGTCGTCCGCCAGCGCGTCTGGGACGAATATCGCGGTGTCTGGCGTTCGCGCCCGGTCGAAGTTTGCGATTGATCTGACCTGACTGTCGCGCAGCACTGCGCGGCGATCCACATTCAAAACCCGGCCGCTCACGCGGCCGGGTTTTTCGTTCAGTGACCGGATTTCGGGACGGCTTGATCTCGAATTATTTCGCGTTCATCGCGCGCAACACAGTCTCGCTCGGCCAGCAATCCACCTTGAGGCCCGCTGACTTCTGATAGGCGCCGAGCGCAGCGCGCGTCTTCATGCCGGCCTTGCCGTCCAGCTTGTCGGCGTAGAGGCCCAGGCTTGTGAGGTGCCGTTGCATTGCCTCGACATCGGTGCTGCGCAACTGGTTCGATGCCGACCACGGCGTCGCAAATGGCTGCGCATTGGCCATCCGGTCGCTGAGATGGCCGACGAACAGCACATAGAGATCGGAGAAATTGTATTCCTTGATGACGAAATAGTTCTTCGTCGTCAGGAAAGCCGGGCCATAGATGCCCTCCGGCTGCAGCAACGACGCGGGCTGCGCCTGCTCCGCCGCGCTGAGCTTCTCGCCACGGACCGGAATGAAGCCGGCACGAATCCACTCCCCGATCGGCCGGGTGACTTCCGGCACACCCATCGTACAGTCGGCATTGGCGGGCGCACGCACTTCATAGGCCCAGCGCAGACCGCGCTGCCAGCCCTTGTTGGTCAGCTGCTGCGCCGCGGATGCCAGCGCATCCGGCACCGACTTCCAGATATCGACGCGGCCGTCGCCGTCGAAATCGACACCGTGCTTGCTCAGTTCCGACGGCAGGAATTGTGTGAGGCCCGTCGCACCGCCCCAGGACACACGCAGATCCTTGCGCGTCACGTCGCCGCTCTCGATCAGCTTCAGTGCTGCGATGAACTCGCCGCGATACTGATCCTTGCGGCGACCGACATAGGCCTGCGTCGCCAGCACGCGAATGCCGTCATAGGGCAGCGCGTAGCGGCCATAGTCCGTCTCGCGTCCCCAGATCGCCAGGATGATCGTGCCGGGCACGCCAAAGCGCTGCTCGATGGCTGTGAGCGTCGCACGATACTTCTGCAGCAGGCGCTGTCCCTCGCCGGCCAGCCGGATGATGCTGGCTTCCTTCACATAGTCCGCAGGCACCTGCACGAACTCTGCCTGCGATGGCGAGCCGGTGGCAGGACGGCCAGGCAAAATGAGATCTGGCAGCTTGTAGTCAGGCTCCAGCCCGCGTGTGACCTCGTCGAAGGTCTTTCGCGAGACGCCGGCCTGCTGTGCCTCAGGCCATAGCGAGGCGATGAAGGCGGTGAAGCCGGCATCCGGCGCAGCGAGCGAGGGAACCGGCACAATCACCAGGCACAGGACGACGATGGCTGAAAGCGACCGCAATGTCGTCCATATGCCCGGTTTCACCTTCAATGCGCGTGGCCCCCATGGCCGTGCTTGCCGTAACCATTCTCTGCCGGATGCGGAGTGATGCCGTTCGAGAGCTTGTCGACATAGGCAATGCCGACGGCCGAGAGAATGAACACGATGTGGATGATGGTCTGCCACATCACGCCGGTTTCGGTGTAGTTCGTCGTGCGCGCGCTGGTGCTGCCGAGATTGCCGGCCTCGATGAAGGTGCGCAGCAGATGGATCGAGGAGATACCGATGATGGCCATCGCCAGCTTGATCTTCAGCACACTCGCATTGACGTGGCTGAGCCATTCGGGCTCATCCGGATGGCCGTTCAGATTGAGCCGCGACACGAAGGTCTCGTAACCGCCGACGATCACCATCACCAGCAGGTTGGAAATCATCACGACGTCGATCAGTCCCAGCACGACCAGCATGATCTGCTGTTCACTGAAGTCGAATGAGTGCGCGATGAGATGCCAGAGTTCCTTCAGGAACAGCACGACATAGACGCACTGCGCCACGATCAGGCCGATATAGAGCGGCAGCTGCAGCCAGCGCGAGCCAAAGATCAGCGTCGGAATCGGTCGCATCGCCACGCCTTTTCCTATGGGCGGCAATGGCGTTTCGGGCGTCATGGACATGGGGAGCTCGCTATGGGGTCGAATCGGAGTGCAATGGAAGCGCCGATCTTATAGCGGTGCGTTCTCGACGCGATGATGTCGTGAATGCGCGGCAACTGGCCGCATCAGCTATTTGACAGCAACGATGAAGATCCGCGGGAACTTCAGCAGAACCTTGCCATCCGCCTGCGGCAGATAGCTGGCGGCGATGCGGGCGGTATACTCAGCGATGTAGGCCTTGCGCTCCAGCGGCTCCAGCGGATCGACGAACGGACGCAATCCGGTGCCCTTCACCCATTCCACGATCGCGGCGGCATCGGCCAGGGCGTGATTGTAGACGGTGTGCCAGATTTCGACCCGCGAGCACAGCGGCTGCAATGCATCGTAATATGCACCAGGCTTCGGCAGCGAGTCACGCAGCTCTACGGCCTTCGAGAGCTGCTTGCGCCATGGTTCAAGATAGGCGACTTCGCGCATCAGGATATGCGAGGGCTCGTCAAGATTATCCGGCATCTGCACGGCCAGCACGCCGCCCGGAGGCAATGCACCGACCAGACGCTTCAGCTGCTTGATGTGATCCGGCACCCATTGAAACACGGCATTGGCAAACAGCACCTCGGTGCCGGCCGGCGCCACCCAGTGGGCGATATTGGCTTCGATGAATGTCTGCGCTGGCAGACGTTCCCGCGCCTGCCGCAACATATCGGCCGACGTATCGACACCGATGACCGACGCTTGCGGCCAGCGATTGACCAGAAGCTCCGTCGAATTGCCGGGCCCGCAGCCGATGTCGACGACCTTGCGGGCATCGACGAGCGGAATCTGCGCGAGCAGATCCCGTGCCGGCCTGGTTCGCTCATCCTCGAACTTCAGATACTGCTGCGCGCTCCAGTCGGCCATTTTGAGATCCTCTCAGCGCGTCAGTTTCTTGTATTTCACGCGATGGGGGATGATCGAATCCTGGCCGAGCCGGCGCATCTTGTCCTTCTCGTAGTCCTGGAAGTTGCCTTCGAACCATTCGACATGGCTGTCGCCTTCGAAGGCCAGGATATGCGTGGCGATACGATCGAGGAACCAGCGGTCATGGCTGATGATGACGGCGCAGCCGGCGAAATCCTCCAGCGCCTCTTCCAGCGCGCGCAGCGTATCGACGTCGAGGTCGTTGGTCGGTTCGTCGAGCAGCAGCACGTTGGCGCCCGACTTCAGCATCTTCGCGAGATGCACGCGGTTGCGTTCACCGCCTGAGAGCGCGCCGACCTTCTTCTGCTGGTCGGCGCCCTTGAAGTTGAAGGACGAGCAATAGCCGCGCGAATTCACCTCGCGCTTGCCGAGCAGGATCAGTTCGTTGCCGCCGGAAATCTCCTCCCAGACGGTCTTGTTGCCGTCGAGATTGTCGCGCGACTGGTCGACATAACCGAGATGCACGCTCTCGCCGACGGTGATGTCGCCCTTGTCAGGGGTTTCCTGCTTGGTGATCATCCGGAACAGCGTGGTCTTGCCCGCGCCATTGGGACCGATCACGCCGACGATACCGCCCGGTGGCAGCTTGAAGGTGAGATCGTCGATCAGCATGCGGTCACCGAAACCTTTGCTGAGGCCTTCGAAGTCGACGACGTTCTGGCCGAGCCGCTCGGCCACAGGAATCGTGATCTGCGCGGTCTGGGTCTGCTTCTCGCTGGCCTGCTTCAACAGGTCTTCGTAACGCTGGTAACGCGCCTTGGACTTGGCCTGACGCGCCTTGGGCGAAGAGGCGATCCATTCCTGCTCGCGGGCCAGCGTCTTCTGGTGCGCGGCGTCCTCGCGGCCTTCTTGCTCCAGCCGCTTCTGCTTCTGCACCAGCCACGACGAGTAGTTGCCTTCGTAGGGGATGCCCTTGCCGCGGTCGAGTTCGAGAATCCAACTGGTGACGTTGTCCAGGAAGTAGCGGTCGTGGGTTACGATCAGGATCGCGCCGGGATAGTTGCGCAGATGGCCTTCCAGCCACGACACCGACTCGGCGTCGAGATGGTTGGTCGGTTCGTCCAGCAGCAGCAGTTCGGGCGCATCGAGCAGCAGGCGGCACAGTGCGACACGGCGGCGTTCACCGCCTGAGAGCTTGGTGACATCGGAATCATCCGGCGGGCAGCGCAGCGCGTCCATCGCCTGGTCGACCTTGCTGTCGAGATCCCACAGGCCCTGGGCCTCGATCTCGTCCTGCAGCTTGGTCATCTCGTCGGCGGTCTCTTCCGAGTAGTTCATCGCCAGTTCGTTGTAGCGGTCGAGAATCGCCTTCTGCTTGGCGACACCGAGCATGACGTTCTCGCGCACGGTCAGAGCGGGGTCTAGCTGCGGTTCCTGCTCGAGATAGCCGACGCGCGCGCCCTGCGCGACCCAGGCCTCGCCGGTATATTCCTTGTCGAGGCCGGCCATGATCTTGAGCAGCGTCGACTTACCGGCGCCGTTGACGCCGAGCACGCCGATCTTGGCGTCCGGGTAGAACGACAAATGGACGTTATCCAGCACCTTGCGGGTCGGATAGGCCTTGGTCAGACCCTGCATGAAGTAGACGAATTGGCGAGCCATCGTGATCCTTGAAAACCGTCGCGGGCGTGAAAAATGGGTTGTCGCTGATGTAGCGGCGTGGCCCCGAAAGGGCAACCGGGGGCCTTAAGGATTTGGTAACTCTGCACTTCTCCAGAGTAGCCATTATGACAATTAAAACCGCTTTTTAACGACTTCCGCCAAGAGTGCTGGCAGGGCGATCAATCATGCCCCTTGCGACCGAAGTCGCGGGCAGACAGGCGGAGCCTCGTCATGGCGACCATTACATCAATCCCCTCTCCAGCCGCCGCCGAAACCCGTGCGGCACGCTCAGGCCTGCTCCACGAAATCCGGATGTTCTGGCAACTGTTCTTCGTCGCGGCCTTCGACCCCTACCGGCCGGAGCAGCACTACATGCGCGGCCCCGGCCCGGCCTGCCGCGCCAAGGACTCTTCCACGCCGGTCCCGCCCTCACATTAACCTGATCGCACTGCCGACGACGATGCAGACGCTTGCGCAGGTCCGCCAAGCGCGCAATGTGTCCATCTCCTGACGGCCGCAACTGCCGTCATCACCACACCGGATGGACGATCCCATGACGCGGCTGCGCTGTGCAATTCTCGACGACTACCAGAACGTGGCTTTGAAGCTCGGCGATTGGAGTACGCTTGGTGATCGCATCGATGTCACGGTGTTCGACAAGCCGTTCGCGTCGACGGAGGAGGCAGCCACGGCGCTGAAGGACTTCGAAATCGTCTGTGCCATGCGCGAGCGGACGCCATTTCCACGCGGAATGTTCGAGGCGCTGCCGAAACTCAAACTGCTGATCACCTCAGGCATGCGCAACGCCGCGATCGACTTTGAAGCCGCCAAGGCGCGTGACGTCACCGTCTGCGGCACAGCGATGGTGGGCAATCCGACAGCCGGCCTGACCATCGGGCTGATGCTGGAACTGACCCGCAAGATCGGCTTCGAAAACGCACGCATGAAGGCCGGCAAGCCCTGGCAGGTCACGATCGGCGAGGATATCGAGGGCAAGACGCTCGGGATCATTGGCCTCGGCAAGCTCGGCAGTCAGGTCGCCGGCATCGCCCGCGCGCTGGGCATGAAGACCATTGCCTGGAGCACCAATCTGACGCCCGAGACCTGCGAAAAAGCCGGCGTGACCTATGCCACCAAGGAACAACTATTCGCCACCGCCGATGTCATCACCATCCATCTGGTACTGAGTGATCGGTCGCGCGGGCTCGTTTCACGCGCGGATCTGGCGCGCATGAAGCACACGGCGTATCTCATCAATACGGCCCGCGGCCCGATTGTCGACGAAACCGCATTGCTTGAGACCCTGCAGGCCGGCAAGATTGCCGGCGCCGGCATCGACACCTATTCCCATGAGCCACTGCCGCTCGACAGCCCGCTGCGCAAGCTCGACAATGTCGTGATCACGCCGCATCTCGGCTATGTCACCGCGGAAAATTTCAGGCGCATCTATGCGGAAATGATCGAGGGCATCGGCGGCTGGTTGAACAACGCCCCCGTCCGCAAGCTCAACTGAGGCAAGCTTTCACAGCGCAAAACAAAACGGGCGCCGTGTGATCACACGGCGCCCGTTTTGTTGAAATCAGCAGGAGGAAATCAGCGAATGCTGACCGGAGCCGGCAGCGGCTGAACCGATGTCGGCTGGGTGCCGGCCAGCGGCGCTGGAGCGGCGCTGGCGCTTGGACCGGGCGCCGGCTGCGCAGAGGCGGTCGTCGCCGGAGCCTTGGCCGGCATCACTACCACGCGGGTACCGACCTTGACGCGCTCGAACAGATCCGAGACGTCGTCGTTCAGCATGCCGAAACAGCCGGAGGACACCGATTTGCCGATGGTCGACGGCTGGTTGGTACCATGGATACGATACACGGTGGAGCCGAGATACATCGCGCGGGCGCCGAGCGGATTGCCTTCGCCGCCGGCCATGAAGCGCGGCAGATAAGGCTGGCGCTCGATCATCTCGGTCGGCGGATGCCAATCCGGCCACTCCGCCTTGCGGGTGATCTTCTGCACACCGTTCCAGGTGAAGCCGTCGCGGCCCACACGGACGCCATAGCGCATCGCGCGGTTGTTACCGAGCACATAGTACAAATAGTAGTTCGGCGTATCGACGACGATGGTGCCCGGGGGCTCCTTCGTCACGAAATTGACTTCCTGCCGGCGAAATTGCGGCGGCAGCTGCGCCGGACCGGTTTCCGGCTGATCTTCCGGAGGCAGCGAAGCCACCATCACGGAACTGCCATTGGCGCCCAGACCCTGTCCCTGAACGGAGCCGGTCATAGGCGCACCCTGCCCGCCCACGCCTTCAGGTGGACGCACTGTGCCATCGCCGTTGCCACGGTTCGAATAGACCACCGCCGGCGGCGCCATCGGGCGGCCGTAGCGCGGATCGTCGGGCGACATCACGGGACCCTGAGGCATTGCGCGATCAGAATAAACCGGGGCAGCACCGGCCGGACGGCCATAGCGCGGATCGTCCGGAGACATCACCGGACCCTGGGGCGCAACGCCCGGCGCGGACAGCCCGGTCATCGGCCGGCCACCGCGTGACGGCGGCGCATCCTCCTCGTCAAGCGAATCGAAATCCGGCATGGCATCCAGCGCGCGATCGGCGCGCGACGCGGCGGGGTAACCCCCCGGCGGATAATTGGGATCGGCAGGAATTGAATAGCCGCTTGGCGAGCCGACGGGATAACCCTGTGCGACCGCAAGCGAATGACCCGCGACGCTGCTGAGAGCCACGGTCGCCACTGTCACCAGAAGACGCTTGGTCGTCAAAACACGCTTGGTCATCATCGCCCTTGTATAAGCTCAAGCAAAAACCGGAACATGCTGTCAGATCGCGCAGGATAGCGGCGCATTCAAGACAATTCCGGAAAAAAGCTTCCCATTTCGGTCATATTCGCGAGATCACACGGCGGCGTGGCCATCTTGCCTCACCCCTGTTGCAATCACGGTCCGGGAACGCGCCATTTGTTGTGCATCTCACTTTTTAACAAACGGTTCCTGAGGCCGTGCGTTATCCTCAAATGGACGTGATTCGCGACGCTTTGGCGGCAACCGATGCTGCGGAACGGGTCACTGCCAGTATTGTCACCGCGTTCCCATCGTTCGAGAGCCTTCCACGGTCTGTCCGAAGGCGGAACTGCCATTCATGCTTCCGGGTTTCCGATTCCTGTTCGCAGCCGTCCTGCTCACAGTCTCGTTGGTGGTCTTCGGCCTTGGCGCCGCAGCCCTGCTGCGCTCTGCCCATCAGGAATTCGCGACCATTCCGATCGGACGACCGCCGGCATCGCCCGTCTTTGCCCAGCAACCCGTCGAAGCTCCGCCGACGCTGGCCATGCTGCGTGTGACACCCGCCCCCGCCCCGGAAGTTGCCACGCCGCCAGAGGGACCCGTGACAGCGGCGGCCGAACAAGCTCCCCTCATCGCTGCGCCTGCCGAGCCGGAAAAAACGGCCCCGGCTGAGACGGTCGCGGCCCTGTCGACGCAGGCTGCACCCGCAACCACCGTCTCGGTGGCAACGCCCAAGCCTGAAATTGCAACCACCCCGGACGCGGCAAAGACCGAACAGCAAGAGCCTGTAGCGACCGTTGCCGCTGCGCCGGCCCCCGCTGTCGAACCGGTGATCACCCCTGCCCCGGCACTCGCTGTTGCTGCACCAGCCGCCACCGCAGAGGTGGAAGCGACACCAACGGCGCCGCAGCCGACGGCCACGCTCACCGATGACGACGTGAAATTATCGTCGACGAAAATCGCGACGCTTGGCGGACCGCCGGTCGACACCGGGCCTGTGCCGCTACCAAAAGCGAAGCCCACTGCAGAGCCGATCAAGAAGGTCGTGAAGAAGCGCGTCGTCGTCGTCAAAAAGCGGCGCGTGGCGGCCAGACCTGTTGCCGCCGCAGCAGCGCAGCCAACAGATCCGTTCGGATTACCCGTGTCGCGTTGACGGCGCTTCGGCCTATGCCGGGCCGGTTGCGACCGGCGGTCCGTCCGGCCGTCCCCATTCGGACCACGAACCGTCATAGAGCGCCGAACCGCGCACGCCAAGACGATAGAGCGCGAGCGTGAGCACGGCCGCGGACACACCCGAGCCGCATGTGGTGACGATAGGCTTGTCGAGCTCAAGACCCGTGCCGGCGAAGGCTTTCCGCAATTCGTCGATCGGCTTCATCGTCCCGGTCGCAGCATCAAACAACAGATTGTAAGGCAGATTGCGGCTGCCGGGGATGTGACCGGAGCGAATGCCCGCGCGCGGTTCAGGGACACTTCCCTCGAAGCGGTTGGCGGCGCGCGCATCGATCAATTGCTCTTTGCGCGAATCCAGATTGGCAACGACCTGCGCCTTGCTGCGGACATACGACTTGTCGAGCGTGGCGCTGAACGTGCCGGGCTTTGGTGACGCTTTGCCGGTTTCCGTCGCACGACCTTCGGCCTTCCACTTCTTCAGGCCGCCATCAAGCACTTTCACATTGGTGTGGCCGTAGGAGAGGAACATCCACCACGCCCGCGGCGCTGCGACCCAGCCGCCGGCGTCATAGACGACAACCGTGTCATCAGACGAAATGCCGAGCGCGCTGATGTCGCGAGCGAACTGCGCAGCGTCCGGATACATATGCGGCAGATCGACGGAATGGTCGGAGATCGCATCGACATCGAAGAACACCGCGCCGGGAATATGTGCCGCAAGATAATCATCGATCGGCAGCGGCAGAACACCGGGCATCTTGAACGACGCATCGATGACCTTGACCTTGGGATCGTCGAGATGCGCGGCCAGCCATTCGGTGGAGACGAGAGGATCGGTGCCGGATGTCATGATGTCGTTCCTGCTTTGCCCATTCCCGGGTGTCATTGCCGGACTTGATCCGACAATCCATCTCTTCGGAAAGAAAGATGGGCACGCCGGTCAAGCCCGCGTGTGACGACGGTATTATGATTTCGCCTTCGGCTCGACCTTCTCGACCGCACCGCCGGCATTGCGCCAGGCGGTGAAGCCGCCGCCCAGATGCGCCACCGGCTTCAGTCCCATGTCGGCCGCGGTCTTGGCGGCAAGGGCCGAGCGCCAGCCACTGGCGCAATGGAAGATGAACTTCTTGTCTTCCTGAAAGATCGGCTTGCCATAGGGGCTTTCCGGATCAATCCAGAATTCCAGCATGCCGCGCGTGCAGGAGAACGAGCCGGGGATCTTGCCTTCGCGTTCGATCTCGCGGGGATCGCGGATATCGACGATGACGACGTCAGAGCTCTGCGCAGCCTTCATCACGTCTTCGACGCTCATCGTCTCGATCTGCTTGTTGGCTTCATCGAGCAACGCCTTGTATCCGCGGGTAATCGTCTGGGTCATGCTTTTCGCACCAGTTCCTTCATTGCACCTTCGAGACCTTCAATGGTCAGCGGGTACATCCGCTCCGAGAACAACCGACGAATGATCGTGGTGGACTCCGAATAATCCCAGTGCCGTTTGGCAACTGGATTGAGCCACACCGTGTTCGGATAAGTCTGCGTGATACGCTCCAGCCAGACCGAGCCGGATTCCTCGTTCACATGCTCGACGGAACCGCCAGGCACCATGATCTCGTAAGGCGACATCGAGGCGTCGCCGACAAACACTACTTTGTAGTCGTGGGCGTATTTGTGCAGCACGTCCCAGGTCGGGGTGCGGTCGGTAAAGCGGCGCTTGTTCTGCTTCCACACGCCCTCATAGAGGCAATTGTGGAAGTAGAAATACTCCATGTGCTTGAATTCGCTCTTCGCCGCGGAGAACAGTTCCTCGACCTGCTCGATATGCGAATCCATGGATCCGCCGATATCAAAGAACACCAGCACCTTGACCGCGTTGCGGCGCTCCGGGCGCATATGCACGTCGAGGTAGCCGTGGTTCGCAGTTTCGCGGATGGTCGTGTCGAGATCGAGTTCGTCGGGCGCGCCGGTGCGGGCAAACTTGCGCAGACGGCGCAACGCCACCTTGATGTTGCGGATGCCAAGCTCGACATTGCCGTCGAGGTCCTTGAACTCGCGCTTGTCCCAGACCTTCACGGCACGTCGGTGGCGGCTTTTCTCCTGACCGATGCGGATGCCTTCAGGATTATAGCCTTCGGCGCCAAACGGCGAGGTCCCGGCTGTGCCTATCCATTTGTTGCCGCCCTGATGACGCTCCTTCTGCTCCTCAAGACGCTTCCGCAGGGTTTCCATGAGCTTGTCCCAGCCCATGGCCTCGATCTGCTTCTTCTCTTCCTCGGTAAGATATTTCTCGGCGAGCTTCTTCAGCCACTCGGCCGGAATCTCCGCCTTCTCCATGGCATCGAGCAGGCTTTCCAGCCCCTTGAAGACCGTGCCGAACACCCGATCGAACTTGTCGAGATTGCGCTCGTCCTTCACCAGCGCTGCACGGGACAGATAGTAGAAATTCTCTACCGACTGATCCGCGAGGTCAGCGTCGAGCGCCTCCATTAGCGTGAGATATTCGCGCAGGGTCACCGGGACCTGCGCATCGCGTAGCGATGTGAAGAATTGCAAGAACATGATTGACAGATTGCCCGACCACCCGCGCCCGTCAAGGGCCGGATGCGGTAGAAGCCTACACAGCTCCGTGGCGCGCTATCGCGGCGCACATCCGAAATAAGCGAGATTTGTCAGCCAAACCCGACCGAATTCCGCGCCGCGGCATGGTAAAGCAATCGCTTTTCGGATTGCTGGTATTTGTTTCAACAATTCCGGCGTCAGTAACCACGCAACGCGGTGTCACGCCATCGACGGGCATTCTTAGCTATCGTGAAAGCAACGGCGGCCATGGTGATGGCCTGTTTTGCAGTCAACGTAGAAACGAATGACCGTGCCCACGACAACGACCAGCAGTTCACCGAGCCGGCTCTCCGCGCCGGGCGTGATCGTCACGCTGTTCGTGCTGGCGATGAGCGCATGCGTGCTCGGGCTTGTGGTCTGGAAGGCGCTCGATGCCCGCGAAACCGTACTGGCGCAAAGCGAGACCGATAGTCGAAACCTCGCACATTCGCTGGTCGAACATGCCTCGCATACGATACAGGCCGTCGATGTCGCCATGAGCGGGATGGCGGATCTGCTGAAATACCAAGACCCGCTACCGAATCGCTTCAACAGGTTTCTGGCCAATACCGCCAACGCGCTGCCACAGCTGCGCGAAATCGGTGTATTCGATACGCTCGGCAACTGGCGTTATTCCTCGCTGCCGGAAACGCCCACGCATAATAATGCCGACCGCGACTATTTCATCTATCATCGCGACCACACCGACTCCAATATCAGGATCAACGCACCCATCACGTCGCGGCTAACCGACCGCACGTCGATCATCCTGTCGAAGCGGATCGACGGCCCCGATGGCAGCTTCAAGGGCGTGCTGACGGGCGCAATCGACACCCAGTACTTCAGCGATTTCTACAAGACATTCCAGATCGGCGAGAGCGGCGGCATCAGCCTGATCCGAAGCGACGGCACGCTGCTGATTCACTGGCCATCGATGGAGGTTGGGAAGGACCTTTCCGGAACCGAGCTCATTCAGACCCGTGTGAAACAGAGTCTGACCGGCTTCTACAAGATCGATTCGCCGTTCGACGGTATCACCAAATATTTCAGCTACGAGCAAACCACGCAGTACCCGCTGATCGTCACGGTCGCGATTCCGGAGGATCAGGTGCTGGCGATATGGAAGAGCAATCTGCTCTCCGACGTTATCGTTGCTTCAGTCCTGCTCTGCACCGTGATTCTGCTCGCCGCACTGCTATCGACCCAGTTTCGCTTCCGCCTCAACATGGAAAATACGCTCCGCGAGCGGGAGTCCCGCTATCGCCTGCTCGCCGACAACATCGCTGATGTCATCATTCTGCTCGATCGCTTCGGGACCATCGTCTTTGTCTCGCACTCGGTCGAATTCGTTTTGGGGCACAATCCGAAAGATCTGCTCGGGCGCTCCTGCTTCGAACTGGTGCACCCGGAGGATGTCGAGGCCGTAAAGGCGGCCAGCGCGCAACTGAAAGATCTCACGGCGAACCGCACCGTGGTTTTTCGGACTTATCGTGACGACCATTCACTCGCTTGGGTGGAGGTTAACTTCAAACTGGCCACCCGCGAGATCGATCGCGACAAGGTCGAAATCGTCGGCGTGCTACGCGATGTGACCTTGCGCAAGAGCATGCAGGACGAGTTGACGTCGTTGAATACAAAGCTCGCCGAACTCGCGACCACTGACGGGCTGACGGGGCTCGCCAACCGCCGCACGCTCGACGGCTTTCTGCGCCGTACCTATGAGCAACATGAACAGATGTCGGTGCTGCTGATCGATGTTGACAACTTCAAGGGCTACAATGACAGCAACGGCCACCAGGCTGGCGACGCCTGCCTGAAACGCGTCGCGGCGGTCATTGCTGATGCCACGATCAATACACCGGCATTGTCCGCGCGCTATGGCGGCGAGGAATTTGCCATCGTTTTGCCGGACATATCCGAGGCCGACGCGATCACAATCGCGGAAGCCCTGCGTCTTCGGGTCAGGGCATTGGAGATTCCCAATACGGCATCAACCCGCGGCCACCTCTCGATCAGCGTCGGCGTTGCCAGCCGGAACAGCCTAACCTCGAACGAAGCCGTCCTGGTCGGTGAAGCCGACCTTGCGCTTTACGAGGCCAAACGGCGGGGCCGCGATTGTGTCGTGGCCAGTTCAGCGCTGGAACGCGAATATTTCAGCGCCGGATTTTCGAACAACAGCTAGGCCGCCAATTTCCGCCCGGCATTTCCCCGCCATGATATGTTCTTCGTCATCGCAAAAGGTCCGGCGAAGTGCCCGGAATGGTGGCTGGACCTGACCAATAATTCAATTAAACTTCGCCCGGAAACGTGCCGTTGGCCAAATTGGCCGACGGCTCAACATAACCAGGATGGCGCCCCCGGTGTCGCCCGCGAAGGATTGATCCATGGGTATTCTCGCAGCATTGCTGATCGGTGCCATTGCCGGCTGGTTGGCCGGGTTGATCGTTCGTGGCGCCGGCTTCGGCCTGCTCGGCAATATCGTGATCGGCATCATCGGCGCGCTGGTCGCCGGCTGGCTGCTGCCTCGCCTCGGGGTGAGCCTTGGCGTCGGGGCGATCCGCGACATCGTCAACGCCACCATCGGTGCGGTGGTCGTGCTCGTCATCCTCTCGCTGATCAGGCGCTAACCTCTCATCCAGACATTCTGCGATCGCCGACCGCGATCCCCACATTCCGGCGGCACGCCGCCGTGCGACAAGAAGAACAAGGCAAATAACTCCATGAAATTTACCGGCACCGAAAACTATGTCGCGACCGACGATCTCAAGGTCGCCGTCAATGCCGCCATCGTGCTTGAACGCCCGCTGCTCGTGAAGGGCGAACCGGGCACCGGCAAAACCGTATTGGCTGAAGAAGTCGCCAAGGCGCTGGGCGCACCGCTGCTGACCTGGCACATCAAGTCGACCACAAAGGCGCAGCAGGGCCTGTACGAATACGATGCGGTCTCGCGCCTGCGCGACAGCCAGCTCGGCGATCCCCGCGTCTCGGATATCGGCAACTACATCAAGCGCGGCAAGCTATGGGAAGCCTTTACCCACGCCGAGCGACCGGTGCTGCTGATCGACGAAATCGACAAGGCTGATATCGAATTCCCGAACGATCTGCTGCTCGAACTCGACCGCATGGAATTCCATGTCTATGAGACCGGCGAGACCATCAAGGCGGCGAAACGCCCGATCGTGATGATCACCTCGAACAACGAGAAGGAATTGCCCGACGCGTTCCTGCGTCGTTGCTTCTTCCACTACATCAAGTTCCCCGACATCGACACCATGAACCAGATCG
>NZ_JBGMOE010000236.1:0-2893 GCF_041424195.1 Tardiphaga sp.
CTGGCCCCTTTTTAAACCGGTGCCTGGCCCGTTTTTATCCCGGTGTTGACACTCGTTCACGTCGAGGATCCGCGAGGGCGGCATTGCCGCCATGGAACTGGTCGCCAGAGAGTTAAAATCGATGGGTGTGTACACCGCGCGTTCGCTCTCCTACGCCGGCGTCGAATACGACGTGCTCGAGCACAAGCTGACCGAGAGCCAGATCGCTGATTTCGATGCCTACAGCGAAGCGTGGAGCATCATATTCCAGCAGATGGAGGAGGCGCTGTCCGCGGCGGGTGTTATCGATCCGCTCGAGGGCAAGACGCTCAACGGGCAGGCGCTGGCCGCCGCGCGCAGTCGGTTCTACAGTTCAGCCCAGCGTTTCTTTGGCCAGCTGCTCCTGGCCATGAAGTTGCCGACGCTGCTGCCGGCGATCGAGGAAGCCCTCGACACGGGCATGAGCGCAGTGATCCAGCTCGTCTCCACGTCCGAAGCCTTGCTCGATCGGCGACTCGCCAGTCTCGACGATGATGATCGTGCGGAATTGTCCATTGATCTCAGCCCCAAGGAGGCAATGCTGTCTTACCTGCAGCACGCATTCCCGACGCGGGCGATGGAGAGTTTCTTCGACGACGACGGCAATGAGCGTTCCCGACCCCGCTCCGACCCCGACGGTAATCCCGTGCACTGTCCCGAAGCGCTGCGGATGCGCGACGACATGATCGAACTGCTCGGCGCGCTGCCCCCGATCGTGCCGGCGCTGGACGCGATCATCACCCGGTTCGGGGTCGATGCCGTGGCCGAAGTGACGGGCAGGACGCGCCGTCTGCTGAGGATGCCGGATGGTTCGCAGAAATTGCAATCGCGTTCCGCTTCGTCCGGCATCGCGGACGCGAACCTGTTCATGGCCGGCAGGAAGCGCGTGCTGGTGTTTTCCGACGCCGGCGGCACCGGACGATCCTATCATGCGAGCCTCGCCGCGCCGAACCAGCAGCGTCGCGTCCACTTCCTGCTCGAGCCGGGGTGGCGCGCCGACAAGGCCATCCAGGGACTTGGTCGCACCAACCGCACCCATCAGGCCTCGGCGCCAATCTTCCGCCCTGTTACCACCGATTGCCGCGGCGAGCGGCGGTTCATTTCCACGATCGCGCGGCGGCTTGATGCGCTTGGCGCGCTTACCCGTGGCCAGCGGCAGACGGGCGGGCAGAATCTCTTCGACGCGGCGGACAACCTCGAGTCCTGCTACGCCCAGGAAGCGCTGCTCAAATGGTATCGCTTGCTCCATGCGGGCAAGCTGACCTCGACGACCTTCGCGACGTTCTGCACCCGGACCGGGCTTAAGCTGGAGCACGAAGGCGGCCTGATCGAGCAGCTGCCGCCGATCCAGCGCTGGCTCAACCGGATCCTCGCGCTTCCGATCGTCCTGCAGAACGCCATCTTCGACGAATTCCTTGGCCTCGTCGAAGCGCGGATCGAGGCGGCGAAGAAGGCCGGTACGTTCGATGCCGGCGTCGAGACGGTTGTCGCGGACAGGCTGACCATCGTCGAGGAGCGCGATCTGTTCCGCGACAAGGGCGGGGCCACCACCCAGCTGCTCACGCTCGAAGCCCAATGGGCGGTCAGGATCACCAGTCTTGCCGAGATCACCGCGCGCCGCGAGCGGGCAGGGGGCCGCGCGCGCGCCATGCGCAACGGCAAATCGGGCAAGGTCGCGCTCTTCGTTCCCGATCGGCCCTGGCTTGACGAGGACGGCCACCCGGTTCCGGTCTGGAAAGCCCACCGGCAGGGCCGGACCATGCTGGTCCCGCAGAACGATCTCGATGAAAGCCACTGGGAGGATATTGATCCCGACACGTTCGGGACGCTCTGGCAGGCCGAGGCCGAACAGGCTGCCGCACATCCCCACACCGAGCGCTTCTTCCTGGCGACGGGTCGCCTGCTCCCGATCTGGAACCTCCTGGGTGACGAAGCGCAGGTGCGGCGCGTGGTCACGCAGGAAGGGCGTTCGTTTCTCGGCCGCATCGTGCCGACCGATGCCGTCAACGCCCTGCTGACCAAGCTCGGGATTACCGATCAGATCGCCCTGTCCGCCGACGAACTCGTCCGCGCCGCGCTGGGCGGCAAGGTCGTATCCATCCACGCCGCGCGTGGCCTGTCGCTCAAGCGCAGCCGCGTCAACGGCGAGCAGCGTCTTGAAGTGGTTGGCTTCGATCCCCGCGGCCTCGCCAGCTGGAAAGCCCGTGGCGCCTATACGGAGGTAATCCAGTTCCAGACCCGCCTGTTTCTCCCCGTCGCTGTCGCGACCCAGGCCATCGCGGAGATGGCCGCATGAGCGCGTTTCGCTGCCAGATCTGCGGACGGCACAAGCATCTGCGCAAGGACGGGACCGTCGTGCACCATTGCGTCGGCGGTCCGCGTTGCCCGGGGAGTGGCTACCCACCCATCGAGCACGACGATGCCCGGCTCATAAGCTACGCGGCGGAGATCGAGGTGGCCTTCCGCCGCGCATGCGAAGCAGTGCGTCTCCTTGAGGAACAGCGCGCCAACGTCATCGATCCCGCTCTCATCATCCGGCGGGGCTTTCTCGCCGGCCAGACATTGCGGATCGGTCGCCGGCTGCAGCGGCACCGCGATTGGTCCGAACGCTACCGGCGGTCCATCGCGCGGCAGATGGACAAGCATGGCTATGCCTGGGCCGAGCCGCCGCCTGCCTATCTTGTGAACAGACTGGAGGAGCACCATGGAATCCCGCTTGCGCCATGACCGTAATATCCGTATTTTACGGATAGGAGATGACAGATGACGCAGATCGCGAGTTCCGTCGAAGTGTCGAAGGCATTCGGTCGCTATAGCCGGCAGGCCCTTCGTGAGCCTTTGACCATAACGCATCATGGCGTCGCGAGTCTCGTCA
>NZ_JBGMOE010000237.1:0-2884 GCF_041424195.1 Tardiphaga sp.
CCGAGCCGCCGGTGGCGGTTTGCACCGGGATGTTCTGGATCGTCGACAGGCGCTGGCGCGAATCCTGGTCGAGCGCGACGCGGATCGGGATCTGGCGATCGGACAGCGAGAATTTGGCGCTGTTCTGGTCGATATCGCCAAGCGTCGCGAGCCGGATCGCGTTGGACATCGCTGCGGTCGTTACGCCCAGGCTTGCCGCCAGATCCATATGCGGCGTGATGACGATTTCAGGGCGTTTCAAATCGCCAGCGATGCGCGGCGCGACGACATCGCCGAGCTTGGACATCTGCTCGACCAGCTTGGCACCGGTTTCGGCGAGCAATTTGGGGTCGTCGCCACCAAGCGTGACGGTGAGCGCGCGCCCGCCGCCGCCCCAGCCGCTGCTCGAGCGGAAGGAAACCCGGGCGTCGGGAATGGCCTGGAGCGCCGGTGCGAGCGAGCGCTCGAACTCGTAGCTCTTCATCTTGCGCTCGCGCTTGGGTTTGAAAATGGCGGTCACCCGGCCATTCCCGACAAAGGCACGCGAATAGACCGACTCCACGCTTGGCTGCTTCTGCAGGAACGCGGCAACCCGGTTCACCACGGCCTGTGTTTCGGCCAGCGTCGTGCCAGGCACCATTTCGACCAGCGCCGTGCTGCTGTCGCTGTCGCGCAGCGGCTGGAAGGTCGCGGGGATCGACATGAACAGGAAGATCGTTGCGCCGAATGCAGCGGCCCCACCCACCACCGCCGACCAGCGATGCAGCAAGGTCCACTGCAGGATGCGCATATAGATATCCATGATCCGGCCCTCGCCGTGCGAGGCCTCGCCATGCGCCTTCAGAAAATAGGCGGCGAGCATCGGCGTGATGAGGCGCGCGACGGCAAGGCTCATCAGCACCGAAGCGACGACGGTCAGGCCGAAATTCTTGAAGAACTCACCCGAAATGCCTGGCATCAGGCCGACTGGCAAGAACACCGCGACGATCGCCATGGTCGTGGCCAGCACGGCGAGCCCGATTTCGTCGGCTGCGTCGATCGCGGCCTGATAGGCCGATTTGCCCATCCGCATGTGCCGAACGATGTTTTCGATTTCCACGATCGCATCGTCGACCAGCACGCCCGCCACCAGGCTCAGCGCCATCAAGGTCATGTTGTTGAGCGTGAAGCCGAGCAGCTCCATCACCCAGAAAGTCGGGATTGCCGAGAGCGGGATGGCGAGCGCGGCGATGATCGTCGAGCGCCAGTCGCGCAGAAAGACGAAGACGATCAGCACCGCGAGTGCCGCCCCTTCGATCATCGCCTCCATCGCCGCGTCATATTGCGCCTTGGTATATTTGACGCTGTCCGAAATGCGTTTGAAGTGAACCTTGGGATTGCGCTCTTCGAGTGCGGCCAGCTTCTTTTCGGCTTCTTCGAAAACGGTAACGTCCGAGGCACCCTTGGCGCGCTGGAAATCGAAGCTCAGCACCTGGCGGCCGTTGAGCTGCGAAGCCGAACGCTGCTCGGCATAGAGATCCTCGACACGGCCGAGATCCGCGACCTTGATCGTGCGGCCCGAGCCGGTGGCGATTTGAACCTGGCCGAGATCATAAGCGGTCTGGGCATTGCCAAGCACGCGCACCGATTGTTCCGAGCCCGCAATCTGGGCGCGCCCCCCGGCCGCGTTGAGGTTGACCAGGCGCAATTGCTGGTTGACCTGCGCGGCGGTGAGCCCCTGCGCCGACAGCTTCAAGGGATCGAGAATGACACGGATTTCGCGGTTGACGCCGCCATTGCGCTGCACCCCGGCCAGACCCGAGACCGACAGCAATTCCTTCGACACGGTATTGTCGATGTACCAGCTCAGCTGTTCGACGGTCAGGTCGGTGCTGATCGCGGCATAACTGGCCAGATCGTTGCCGGTGGTGTCGGCGCGCATGATCTGCGGTTCGAGAATGCCCTCGGGCAGATTGCTGCGGATTTGCGAGATGGCTGAGCGCACGTCCTCGACCGCGCGATCGATCGGCGTGCCGATCGCGAGCTGGACGATCGTCTGCGAATCGCCTTCGGTTACGGTCGAATCGATCTCGTCGATTCCTTGCAGCGATCGAACGGCAGCCTCGACACGCTGGGTAACCTGCGTTTCCAACTCGCTCGGCGCGGCACCGGGCTGCGCGATATCGATGATAACGACCGGAAAATCGATGTCCGGCTGGTTGTTCACGTCAAGGCTGCGAAAACTGACGATCCCGGCGATCGTCAGCATGACGAACAGCACGATCGACGGAACCGGGTTGCGGATCGACCAGGCAGAGATGTTCCGGAAGCTCATCGTCCTACCTCTTGTTCGCCGCGTCCGCTGTCACCAGCGCCGGCTTTACCTTTTGACCCGGATTGAGAAACGCGCCAGCCGTCAGGACGACCCGTTCGGTGCCATTCAGTCCAGACGCAATCGCGACACCCGAATCGGATACCCCTCCGACCTTGATCGCGCGCCGGACAACTTTGTCGTCGGGCCCGACGACATAGACGTAATTGCCCTTTTCATCGCTCTGGATCGAAGCGTTGGGCAATTGCGGGACGTCGGTCGTGCCAGCCACGATCGTTGCCGCTGCAAAGCCACCGGGACGCAGCAGGGGGCTGTAGGGCAGCGCGATGCGCGCAATACCCTGGCGCGACTGCGGATCGATCACGGGCGACACCTGCCACACCTCGCCGGTAAACACGTCACTGCCGCCGACCGGCGTCACCTTCGCCTGCGATCCGACGTGCAGACCGCGCAGGTCGGCCTCGCTGACTTGCGCGCGCAGCTCCAACTGGCCGTTTTCCGCCATGCGGAACAGCACGCCCGAGCCCGCCGAGACGACCTGACCGGCCTCGACGTTGCGCGTCAGCACCAGCCCGGCGGCGGGTGCGCGAATGT
>NZ_JBGMOE010000238.1:0-24790 GCF_041424195.1 Tardiphaga sp.
TCGGCTGCATCCTGCTGATCCCGCTGATCCTGATCGCCCTGGCGCGAATCGAAGAAATTGCGGCCATCGCCTTCGGACAGAAGCCATTGCGGCTGCTGACAGCCGAACGCAGCGAAAGGCTACGTGCCGCTGCGGACGCCGAGCAGAAATACCCGAAGGTATCGATCCACATTCCGGCCTATCGCGAACAGCCGGACATGCTGAAGCTGACCCTCGACGCGGTCGCCCGGCTCGACTATCCGAATTTCGAATGCGTGGTGATCATCAACAACACGCCGGATCCGGCCTATTGGCAGCCGATCCAGGATCATTGCCGCATGCTCGGCGAACGCTTCATCTTCATCAATGCGGAGAAGGTCGAAGGCTTCAAGGCCGGCGCCCTGCGCATCGCCATGGATCGCACGGCAGCAGATGCCGAGGTCATCGGCATCATCGACGCCGACTATGTGGTGGAGCCGAACTGGCTGAAGGATCTCGTCCCTGCCTTTAACGATCCGCGCGTCGGCCTCGTGCAGGCGCCGCAAGACCACCGCGACGGCGACCGTTCACTGATGCACTACATCATGAACGGCGAATATGCCGGGTTCTTCGATATCGGCATGGTCCAGCGCAACGAGACCAACTCCATCATCGTTCACGGCACCATGTGCCTCATTCGTCGTTCGGCGATGGACATGGCGGGCGGCTGGGCCGGCGACACGATCTGCGAGGACAGCGATCTCGGTCTCGCCATCATGCAGCATGGCTGGCTGACGCATTACACCAAGGAACGCTACGGCTACGGCGTGCTGCCGGACACCTATGAGGCGTTCAAAAAGCAGCGCCATCGCTGGGCCTATGGCGGCTTCCAGATCATCAAGAAGCACTGGCGTCGCTTCCTGCCCGGTGCGAGCCGCATGACGCAGGACCAGAAGCGCGAATTCGGCATAGGCTGGTTGAACTGGCTCGGCGCCGAAAGCCTCGGCGTCGTGGTGGCAATCCTGAACATCATCTGGGTGCCGATTATCGCCTTCGCGAATATCGCCATCCCCGACAAGATCCTGACGCTGCCGATCATCGCCTCCTTCGTGATTTCGCTGGCGCATTTCATCGTCTTGTACCGGCTGCGCGTGAAGATCGGCCTGTGGCAGATGCTGGGCGCCATGATTACCGCGATGTCGGTGCAATGGACCGTGTCGCGCGCCGTTGCCGACGGCTTGATCAAGGATCATCTGCCCTTCACCGTGACGTCGAAGGGCGGCAAGTCGAGCATGTCGATCGAATTCCAGGCGTTCTGGGAAGCCGTGATCGGCGTGCTGCTGCTGATCAGCTGCGGCGTGCTGGTGTTCTCCAACAACTCCAAGCAGGTCACCGAGATCTACATCTTCGCCGGCGTGCTGGTGCTGCAGAGCCTGCCGTTCCTGTCGGCGGTGATGATCGCCATCCTGGAGAATTCGCGCGCCAATGACTTCCAGTGGTGGCGCAACACGACGGTGCGCACGGCCGAGCTGATCGGGCTTCGCCCGGTGGCGATGCCGCCGATCGACGTGTCCCATCCCGAGGCCCAACGCAAAGCGAGCTGAACCGCACCGGTGGGGCGCAGTTCATGTCCATAACATCGAGCCCCGCCCTTGACCCCGGCGGACCCGCCTTTTACACAGCCGGTCACGCGATACGCTGCATTGCGGGCGCCATCGCGGCCGTGGCTAACCGGCCTCACCGCGCCCCGCAAGGCTCGGTTTCTTCCGATTAGCTTCGTCAATACGGCACTTTAGGGCGGGTAGCTCAGTGGTAGAGCATTCGACTTTTAATCGACTGGTCGAGGGTTCGATCCCCTCCCCGCCCACCATCACCGCAATGAACCACGCCGGAACTTCCGGTTTTCACGACATCTTCAGCCTCTGAACACCGGACAATCGAACATGCGGATTACCCTCGTCGGCTCCAAACACTTCGGCGTCACGACTCTCGATATGCTTCGGACCCACGATGTCGAGATCGTGTCCGTGGTGGTTGCAGATGCTGAGGACCGGCTCGCCGCAGCCGCCAAGGCCGCCGGCATCCCGGTGAAAGTGCAGGCCAATCCGAAGCTCGTTGTGGCCTCCGAGATCGCCGAGGGCACCGAGCTGATCATCACCGCCCACAGCCACGCCCGCATCGGCAAGGACGCGCTCGCCGCCGCCAGCCTTGGCGGTATTGGCTACCATCCGTCGCTGTTGCCCCGTCACCGTGGCATCGCTGCGGTGGAATGGACCATCAAGGAAGGCGATCCGATCGCCGGCGGCACCATCTATCACCTTGCCGATGTCATGGACGGTGGCGCCATCGCCGCGCAGGAATGGTGCTTCGTG
The DNA here is from genome assembly GCF_041424195.1 of Tardiphaga sp. Taxonomy (NCBI): domain Bacteria; kingdom Pseudomonadati; phylum Pseudomonadota; class Alphaproteobacteria; order Hyphomicrobiales; family Nitrobacteraceae; genus Tardiphaga; species Tardiphaga sp. The sequence continues at coordinate 2,331 of NZ_JBGMOE010000238.1, forward strand.
AAAAAAGGCGAAACCGCCCGCGAACTTTGGGAGCGCGCGTTGGCGCCGCTGGGCCTCAAGCTGCTCGGCGAAGTCGTGGACTTCGCGATCGTCCACAAGCGCTTGCCCGCGACTTACCAGGACGAGCAGTTCGCCACCAACGCGCCAAAACTGGCCTAGAAGTCTCCAAAACTGGTTAAAAAGGCCCCGAACCCACCCAAATCAACCAAATCTGTCGATAAAGGGAACCAATTTGCCCGTCGCGGCTTGCGTTCCCTGAGTTGTTTTGGGCCTATGCGGCAACGCAGCAAATTTTGGACACATTACTTCCCAATAAGGTGGCCATCACAACATCGAGGATTTGATTTAATGCGTTTTGACCGCATCCGTTCCGCCTTGTGCGCTTCGCTGATTGCCAGCACGGCGTTGATTTCGGCCCCTTCGTTCGCAGCCGACAATGCCTATGACGGGCTCTGGAACGTGACCATTGTTACCAAGACCGGCAGCTGCGAGCCGACGGCCCGCTATCCGCTGACCGTCACCGAAGGCCGCATCACTGCGCCCGGCGCCGACGTCAACGGCAAGGTTGGCCGCGAAGGCACCGTGCGCGTATCGATCGGACCCGCTTTCGCCAATGGCCAGTTGTCCGGCAACACCGGATCGGGCAAGTGGAACGGCGCCTCGGGCGGCGTCCCCTGCAGCGGTCGGTGGGAAGCTTCGCGTCAGTAATCCCCAACCAGGAATGCCCCCATGAAGCCTACCTCGATCTCCCCGCGTTCGCTCGTTCGGACCGCGGTGCTCTGCGCGGCGCTCGGTCTGACGTCCGCGGCGGCCTATGCCCAGTCAGCGCCGTTTGCCGGTATGGCCGGTGTGTGGTCGGGCAACGGGACGATCTCGCTCGAGGACGGCTCCAAGGAGCGCATTCGCTGCAAGGCAACCTATGCCGTGAGCGGCGACGGCACGGGGCTGAACCAGTCCCTGCTCTGCGCCAGCGACAGCTACAAGTTCGAGCTGAAGAGCGATGTGAAATCCAGAGGCGGCGAGCTATCGGGCAACTGGGCGGAAACCACCCGCGGCGTGACAGGTTCGCTCGAGGGCCGGGCCAGCGCCGGCCGGTTCAACGTTGATGTTTCCTCGCCGGCCTTCAGTGCGAAGCTGATCCTGACGACCACCGGCAACAAGCAGCAGGTCTCGATCACTTCCGAAGGCCAGTTCAGGGGCGCCAGCATCTCGCTCAACCGCAGCTAATCGTTCCGCACGCCTGGAATTCGAACCCCGGTTGTTTCAAACAGCCGGGGTTTTGTTTTGCCTCTATGCCCTCTGCCCAAGAGCGTCCGGTACCATCCGCCGCAACGCAGCCCCACCGGATTCGTCCGTTGCAAAGCCCGGCGATGTCGCCGATAGAGCCTGTCTGTAAGGCTGACATCGCTGCCTGAATCGTCGCAGCGCAAAAAACTGGTTCTCCGGGATTATGGATCGCCCCCCTTCGAAGGCCCGCGCCGCGCTGTGGATGTCCGGCTGGCTGCTTCTGATGCTGTTCGTCGCCATAGGCGGTCGCGAGACGCTGCGCGAACTCAACGTCTTTCAGGTGATGGAGATCCGATCCGTCTTCGGCTTCGTCATGCTGTTGCCGATCCTGTATTTCAATGGCGGCTTTCGCGCCATGAAGACCACGCGGCCGCTGGCGCATGTATCGCGCAACCTCGTGCATTACGGCGCGCAGCTCGGCTGGTTCTACGCACTTACACTCATTCCCCTGAGCCAACTCGTCTCGATCGAGTTCACCATGCCGATCTGGATCGCGATCATGGCGGCGTTCTTTCTCGGCGAGCGCATGACGCTCTGGAAGATCGTCGCTATCGTGCTGGGCCTGATCGGCGTGATCGTCATCGTTCGCCCGACCACGGGCGTCGTCAATCCCGGCCAGTTGATCGCGCTGGCCGCCGCATTCGGCTTCGGCATATCGATCACATTGATCAAGTCGCTGACGCGGACCGACAGTGCGCTGAAGATCATCTTCTGGATGATCGTGGTCCAGTCGGTCGCCGGCGTTGTCCCCGCCCTCTATTCCTGGCAGTGGCCATCGGCCTATGTCTGGGGCTGGCTGATCGTGGTCGCCTTCTGCGGCACGTTCTCGCACTTCTGCATGGCGCGCGCGATGCTCTATGCCGATGCGACGGTGGTCGTACCGATGGACTTCCTGCGCGTGCCGCTCAGCGCCACTATCGGATGGTTACTATATTCTGAACAGCTCGACATGTTCACGCTGCTCGGTGCAGCTCTCATTCTCGCCGGAAACACGCTGAACCTGCTCAGCACCGATCGACCGCCGAAGCGTGCGACCGCCTGACGCATCAGGTTCCATTTTTTCGATTTTATTCGCCAAGTGCGCGTCCAGACATTTTGGCGAGCGCCCGCACTTGATAATTTCTCACCATGCCGAGGGTCGAATGACCGGATTCGTGGGGGAGATCGTATCGTGCGCCATTTCGCTTTTGCTCTGTCTGCACTGTCCGTCCTGTTCAGCGCTGATGCAGCGTTCGCCGACAAGCGCGTCGCTTTCGTCGTTGGCAATGGCAGCTACAAGAATGTCGATCCGTTGCCGAATCCGCCGATCGACGCGAAGGCCATGGCGAGCGCGCTGCGCAATGTCGGCTTCGACGTCATCGAAGGATCCAACCTGACGCGCGACGGCATGACCGACAAGCTGCTCGACTTCGGCCGCAAGGCGCAGGGCGCCGATGTCGCGGTGTTTTTCTATGCCGGCCACGGCATCTCGGTGAACAACATCAACTACCTTCTGCCGATCGATGCCAATCTGAAGTCGGAGATGGACGTCAAGCTCGGCGCTGCAATCAATGTCGAGACCACGCTCGACCAGACCATGGGCGACGCCAAGGTGAAGCTCGTGTTCCTCGACGCCTGCCGCGACAATCCGTTTGCCGCCAAGATCCGCTCCAGCGGATCTGCCACGCGCAGCGTCGCGGTATCGTCCGGCCTTGCAGAGATGAAATCCGGCGAAGGCACGCTGATCGCATTCGCCACGAGCCCCGGCCAGACCGCCCTGGACGGCAAGAGCGGAAGCAACAGCCCATTCACCCGCGCGCTGCTCAACAACATCACCACGCCCGGCGCCGAGATCCAGCAGGCCATGACCAAGGTGCGCGCGCAAGTACAGGAAGAAACCAACAAGGGTCAGCTGCCCTGGGGCCACACCAACCTCATCGGTGCGGTCTATCTCAATCCGGACGTGCAGGCGCAGGTCGCAGTCGCCGCGGCCACCCCCACGGCCACCATGCCCGCGGCGGCCACCGCCGGCTCCGATGTGGAGCTTGAGTTCTGGCGCTCGATCAAGGACTCGAACCGGCCGGAGGAGTTGAACGCTTACATCTCCATGTATCCGAACGGCCAGTTCAAGCCGCTCGCTCTTGCCCGTATCGCCGCGCTGCAGGAAGCCGCGACGGCGCCGCGTAACGCCGCTCCGGGCGTCGACAAGGCCGTGTTTACCGCGGAAGCCAATCAGCTCACCGAGGACAAGATCGGCCTCGACAAGGTCAAGCGCCGCGACGTGCAGCGCCGCCTCAACGGCCTTGGCTTCGACAACAAGCCCACCGGCAGCTTCGATGCGACGACCCGGGCCGTGATCACGCGCTGGCAAGCCGCCCGCGGTTACCCGACATCGGGCTATCTCAACAAGGTGCAGCACGCCGCGCTGCTCACCGAGGCCGTGACCCTGGTCGAGGAACCGGCGCTTGCACCGAAGCCGGTGCAGCCGGTGCGCCGCCAGGTGCAACAGCAGACCTATGAGGAAGCGCCCGTGGTCCGGCGCCAGGCCGCGCCCGCCCCCGCCCCGGCCATCGATCCCGCCGGTCCCGGCCGCTTCATCGGCGGCGTTGTCGGCGGCTTCCTTAACCGCTAGGCACGCTATCTGTGAAGCGGCCGGCTACTTGCCGGCCGCCTTGCGCAGCGCGTCATTCATGCGGTCCTGCCAGCCCGGCCCGTCCTGCTGGAAATATTCCAGCACGTCCTGATCGATCCGCAGCGACACCAGCTCGCGCACGCCGGGAACGGCGGCCTTGGCGACCGGCGCCTCGACCGGCTTCGTGGTTGTCTTCTTGAACGCTGCCTCCGCCTCGGTACGGGCATCCTGGAGCGTGCGCGGGCGTCGCGGGGGCTGGGCCATCGGGGTCAGATTCCTTCCAACGTTTCTATCGAGAGATAGCGCCGGCTGAGCGGCTGCACAATCGCTTCCACGGTGTCGCCGAAGATGCGTCCGCACCAAGGGCGCGATGTGGCAGCTACACACCTCTGCCGCACGGCCGGTAATGTCGGCAAATTTTACAAATGTCATTCATCGTAACAGGCGCATTCTTTGTGACGCACGTGGCATCGCACAAAGGTGACCGCGCTGCGGCACAAACATGCGCGACTTAAAAAACTTCAAAGCAACGCATTTGTGTTGCGACACGGTCAAACAAATCGGATTAGGATCGTGCATGTCCGATGAGACGACGAAGGAGGTCACGATGTCAGCATCAGCTGAAGTCCGTACGACCAGAACGTCCCATCCCGCGCCGCGCGGCAGCGATCTTCCGACCTGCCCCGTTTGTGCGGACTCGATGATTGCAGCCGAAGCGTCGGCCTTTCTCACCGACGATGTCGTCAGCTATCTGTGGACCTGCGACACCTGCGGCTATGGCTTCGTAACCGAGCACGCCTTTCGCCGGATCGCCTGCAACTAGCGCGACGAAGCGTAATTCTGATGGGACGTCAGCGCGGCGGAATGTCACCGCGTGCCCAGCACTCACGCGTATGCGCCCGAAATTCTTCGAACGTCCCGGCCTCGATGGCCGTGCGGATACCCTGCATCAGGCTCTGGTAATAAGCGATGTTGATTTCCGAGAGCAGCATCGCGCCCAGGGTTTCGCCTGATCGCACGAGGTGATGCAGATAGGCGCGCGAGTAGTCGCGCGCGGCCGGCCACGGGCTCGCTTCATCCAGCGGCCGCGGATCGTCCTGATGCCGCGCATTGCGCATGTTGATCTGGCCATAGCGTGTGAAGGCCATGCCGTGACGACCGTTCCGTGTCGGCATCACGCAGTCGAACATATCGACACCCCGCACCACCGCTTCCAGCATGTCGTCCGGTGTGCCGACGCCCATCAGATAACGCGGCCGGTCCGAGGGGAGGATCGGCACCACCTCCTCGATCATCGCCAGCATCACGTCCTGGGGCTCGCCGACCGCGAGACCACCGATCGCATAGCCGTGGAAGCCGATGTCGATGAGGCCATGCGCGCTGGCGCGACGCAGTGCGGGCACATCGCCGCCCTGCGCGATGCCGAACAGCATATAGCCGTCAGGCGCCGTCTCGAAGGCGCGCTTGCAGCGCTCTGCCCAGCGCAGCGACAGCTGCATCGCACGGTCGATATCAGCATGTGCCGCTGGCAACCGCACGCATTCGTCGAGCTGCATCGCGATGTCCGAATTCAGCAGCCGCTGGATCTCGATGGCCCTTTCTGGCGTCAATTCGAACTTGGCGCCGTCGATATGCGAGCGGAAGGTGACGCCCTGCTCGGTCACCTTGCGCAGCTGCGCCAGCGACATCACCTGGAAGCCGCCGGAATCGGTCAGCATCGGCCCGTTCCAGGTGGTGAATTTTTGCAGGCCGCCGAACGACGCGACGCGTTCGGCGCCGGGACGCAGCATCAGGTGATAGGTATTGCCGAGCACGATATCGGCACCGGCATCGCGCACATCGCGCCAGTGCAGGCTCTTCATCGCGCCGAGCGTTCCCACCGGCATGAAGGCCGGCGTGCGAACCACGCCATGCGGCGTGGTCAGCAGGCCCCCGCGTGCCGTGCCATCAGTGCGCAGCAGTTCGAAGTGATTGGCGACGGTCATTGATTGCGTGTGTCCCGAAACAGCAGACTGGCGTCGCCGTATGAATAGAAACGATAGCCGGTCGCGATGGCATGGGCATAGGCCTGCTTCATCGTATCCATGCCGGCAAAGGCCGAGACCAGCATGAACAGCGTCGAACGCGGCAGATGGAAATTGGTGAGCATGATGTCGACTGAGCGGAAACGATAGCCCGGCGTGATGAATATCGCGGTCTCGTCGGCGAACGGATGAATAATACCGTCCTCAGACGTCGCGCTTTCCAGCAGACGCATAGAGGTCGTACCGACGGCGACGACGCGTCCGCCGGCCGCATGAGCCGCATTCAGCACATCCGCTGTTGCGCGCGAAATCGTGCCCCACTCCGCATGCATCTTGTGTTCGGTGGTGTCGTCAACCTTCACCGGCAGGAACGTTCCTGCTCCGACATGCAGCGTGATGCGATGCAGGCCGACACCACGCGCCTTCAATGCGGCTTCGAGCGCCGGCGTGAAATGCAACCCCGCAGTGGGCGCGGCAACAGCCCCGTCATTGGCGGCAAACATGGTTTGATAGTCGGCAACGTCACGCTCGTCCGGCGCGCGCTTTCCAGCAATATAAGGCGGCAGCGGCGGCGCCCCCAGTTCGGCGATGGCCTGATCCAGCGCCGGGCCATGAAACGAAAATGACAGCGTAATCTCGCCCGCCTCACCCTTGTGTTCGACGACAGCATCGAGATGGCCGAGCAGACAGACGCGGCCCTCATTGCCGAAGCGAACCATATCGCCCTCGGCGAGCTTCCTGGCGGGCCTGACCAGAGCTTGCCAGCGCGAACCATCGAGCCGCTTGATCAGCGTTGCATCGATCTTCGGTTCGGTCTCGCGGCCAATACGGCGGCCGGCGAGTTGCGCCGAGATGACCCTGGTATCGTTGACCACAAGCTGATCGCCGGGCTTCAGCCAGTTCGGTAGATCGGCAACGACGTGGTCCTGCACGTCTAGACCCGGCTGAACCACAAGCAACCGCGCAGCATCCCGCGGGCTGGCGGGCCGCAATGCGATGTTCTCGGCAGGAAGTTCGAAGTCGAAGATATCGGTACGCATTGCTCTAAATGGCATTGCCGGGCATAGCCCGGCAATCCATCAATTCGTGAAACGGATACCCGGGTTACCCCGGAGATGACAGCTGATGTCAGGCAGCCGCGTCGGCAGCCATATGCGCCTTGACGATCTTGTCCGGGTTCTGCACCGGCTCGCCACGCTTGATCTTGTCGACGTTCTCCATGCCCTCGGTGACCTTGCCCCAGACAGTGTACTGTTTGTTGAGGAAGGACGCGTCGTCGAAGCAGATGAAGAACTGGCTGTCGCCGGAATCCGGGCTGGCTGCGCGAGCCATCGACAGCGTACCGCGCACGTGCGGTTCGTTGTTGAATTCCGCCTTCAGCTTCTTGCCCGAGCCGCCGGTGCCGGTGCCCTGCGGACAGCCGGTCTGCGCCATAAAGCCGTCGATGACGCGATGGAACACGATACCGTCGTAGAAGCCTTCGCGCACCAGTTCCTTGATACGGGCGACATGGCCCGGGGCCAGATCCGGGCGCATCTCAATGGTGACGGGACCCTGAGTGGTTTCAAGGATCAAAGTATTCTCGGTAACAGCCATGCTCGTCTCTCTACTGGTTTGGGTTGGTTTCGGCGGTCGTCAAACCGCAGTCGGAAGGGGCGTCCAGCGACCGCGTCGCCCAGGCCCCCGGTAAATGGCATCGGCGTGCAATGTTGCAATGTCTCCATCACAGCCGTTCGGTAGGCAACGCTGTCGGCCTCGGAGGCTCCCGGCGTCTCAAAGGTAATTCTCGGCTTTCCGAGAAGTTCACCGGAGCGCGTCAGGCTGAACAGCACCGTGATTTCCATGCCCGGATGGCCTCTCGGCAATGCCGGCGGTTGCCAGCATGCTTTCAGCTTTCCGAACATGCCCTCCAGGGTGCTGACAGCGTCAGATTGAGCCGACGCCGGATGCGCCTGAAGGACTCCGGACAGCAATGATACCGCGAGCAGAGCAATGACCCTGCATCGCGGCATCATGGTGTTTACTTGATGTCAGAAGCGACCTGGACCTTGACCATCTTGTCAGGGTCGGTCACGGCGCCACTGGCCGAACCGGGAGGCGCCTTCTTCAGCTTGTCCACAACGTCCATGCCGGCGACGACATCGCCAACCACGGTGTACTTGCCGTTCAGGGACGAGCCTTCAGCGAACATGATGAAGAACTGTGAATTGGCCGAGTTCGGATCGCCGGCGCGCGCCATACCGACCACGCCACGCTTGAACGGCACCTGCGAGAATTCGGCCTGCAGGTTCGGATACTTCGATCCGCCGGTACCGTTGAAGTTCTTGCCGTCGCCGGTCTGCGCCATGAAGCCATCCATCACGCGGTGGAACGGCACGTTGTTATAGTAGCCCTCGCGGGCGAGCAGCTTGATGCGTTCGGCGTGCTGCGGGGCGATATCGGTGCGCAGCTTGATAATGATCCGACCCTTGGTCGTGTCGATCACAACCGAATTGGCCTTGTCGAGGCCAGCCGGAAGTGCTGCCGGAGCCTGCGCTAAAGCGGGAGCCGCGAACATCAGCGCGGCAGCAAGTGCGACTATACGGATCATGGAAACTCCGGATCAGAGAAAGCCGGTCAACCGGCGAATTTGGACTTGAGGCTCTTGGCGACCGCGTCCGGAACGAAAGCCGAAACGTCGCCGCCCATCGCGGCGATTTGCCGGACCAGTGTGGCGGTGATCGGGCGGACGCCTACCGAGGCCGGAAGAAATACCGTCTGCACATCCGGCGCCATGGTCTCGTTCATGCCGACGATCTGCATCTCGTAATCGAGATCGGTGCCGTCGCGCAGCCCGCGGATCATGATGGTCGCACCGAGCTGCTGCGCCAGTGTCGTGGTGAGATTGTCATAGGTCGTGCAGTCGAATTCGCAGCCGGCGGCCGATGCCAGCGGTCCGAACACCTGCTTCACCATCTCCAGCCGCTCGTCCGTCGAGAACAGAGGCTTCTTGCCAGGGTGGACACCTATCGCGACCACGAGCTTGTCGCACAGGCCAACGGCATGGCGGACCACATCGAGATGGCCATTGGTGACGGGATCGAATGAACCGGGATAAAGCGCGATACGGGGCATTCCCCCTCCTACCCCGCCCCCGTTCGAGCTGCAAGCCGACTTGGTTCCATCCACCGGGGTCGAATAGCCCATGTTTATTTTTGCCGCTGACTCGAACCGGAAGGCCAGTCAGCGCGTCTACTGGGTACGCAGCGACGATACTGAAAACATTGGGCTTTCCGGCCTCATGTGTCGTCAAGCGCGTACGGACGACACACAAGCCGGGCCGAATGAAACCACTTTGCCCGGACACGACAACTTCCTGAAACCGGGTCTGATTAATCAGGCAAGCACAGGAAGCGACAAACAAACCGGGCCAAAACGGCCCGAATGACAGGGGACCGTCATGATCAAGACTCTCTCAGCAGTTGCCGTCGCAGCTTTCATCGCAGCCGCCCTCACCGTCCTGCCGGGCTTCGCCCCGAAGGTCGAGGCGTCGGTGCCGGTGGCCCTCGCGAAGGCCGACCGCCTGGACATCCACACGGCAGGTCGCAACTGCTCCGAGCAGGCTTGGCCGAACTTCGAGGCCTCCTGCCTGCGTAACGCAGCCAGCAAGACGATCACCGTCCGCGAAGCCCGCCTGGTAACCACTGAGCGTCGCTAAGCGGCAAAGGATACCGCGCCCCGGTGAGCCGGGGGCGGGTATGGATATTAAATCCGGACAATCGAACTACACTCCCCACGCGCGCGGCGCATAGTTAAGTGAAATTCTCGCGACACCGGCTTCAACTAATTTCATGGTAATTCGCGACGCAACGTCGCAGACTGGCGGACAAGCGCTATAGCGAGGCGCGAGTCCTGTGAGGGCTGCCAGTGACCGCCATTCCAGCCACGTCCCCGGGCCACTCCGGCGGACTTCCTGTCACGGCAACGATCGGCGCGCTCGGCGTCGTCTATGGCGATATCGGCACCAGCCCCCTTTATGCACTCAAGGAAGCCGTGAAGGCAGCGGCCCATGGCGGGCCTCTCACGCCCGAAGCAACGCTCGGCGTGGTGTCGCTGATCCTTTGGGCCTTGATCCTCATTATCTCCCTGAAATACGCGCTGCTGATTCTGCGCGCTGACAATCGCGGCGAAGGCGGCATCGTCGCGCTGCTGGCACTGCTCCACGCGCGCAACGCGGAGCCCGGCACATGGCGCGTACATCTGCTGGTCGTCGGTCTCGTCGGCGCCGCCCTGCTCTATGGCGACGGCGCCATCACGCCGGCGATCTCGGTTCTGTCAGCCATTGAAGGCCTGAAGGTCGATGCGCCATCGCTGGCGCCGTTGGTGGTCCCGCTCACGGTCATCATTCTGATCGGGCTGTTTCTGATGCAGAGCAAGGGCACCGGTTTCATCGGCGGCATCTTCGGGCCGGTGATGCTGGGCTGGTTTGCCGTGCTCGCGCTGCTCGGCATCCACGGCATCGTGCAATCGCCCGGCGTGCTCGCTGCCGTCAGTCCCCTCTATGCCTTCGAATTCCTGATCCATCAGGACTTCCACATCAGCTTTGCAATTCTCGGCGCGGCCTTCCTTGCCGTGACCGGCGGCGAAGCGATGTACGCCGACATGGGCCATTTCGGACGGAATCCCATCCGGCTTGCGTGGTTTGCCATCGCCCTGCCTGCGCTGGTGCTGAACTATTTCGGCCAGGCGGGACTGCTGATCGCCGACCCCACCGCCGTCGACAACCCGTTCTATCAACTGGCGCCTGACTGGCTGCACTATCCGCTGGTGGCATTTGCCACTGTCGCGACGGTGATCGCCTCGCAGGCCATCATCTCCGGTGTGTTCTCGCTGACGCAGCAATCGATCCAGCTCGGCTTCCTGCCGCGGATGCAGATCCGACACACCACCAGCCACGCGATCGGCCAGATCTATGTGCCGCTGGTGAATTGGCTGCTGGCGGCGGCGACACTGGCCGCCGTGCTCAGCTTCGGCACATCGGACGCGCTGGCAGGCGCCTATGGCATCGCCGTGTCGCTGCTGATGGCGATCACAACGCTGCTCGCCGCACTGGTCGCACTGCAATGGGGCTATTCGCCGATCCTCGTCGTATCGGTGAACGGATTCTTCTTCGTCATTGATTGCATCTTCTTCGCCGCCAATTCAGCGAAGGTTTTCGAGGGCGGCTGGTTTCCGCTATTCTTGGCGGCTGCCGTGGCGTTCCTGATGCTGACATGGCGCAGTGGTGTCAAACTCGTCGAAGGCGCCCGGGCCAAACTGCGCCAGCCCGAGGAAGACCTGATCGAGACAGCTGTGAGTCGTTGCCATGCCCGCCTCAATGGCACCGCGGTATTCCTGGCATCCATGCCCAACGGCGTGCCGCTGGCGCTCACGCAATTCGTCAAGCACAACCACGTTCTGCATCAGCGCGTCATTCTGGTGACTGTGCTGATCTCCGAAGTGCCGCGCGTCCCGGATGCCGATCGCGCCGAGACCATCGAAGTCATCGAAGGGATCACGCGTGTCATCCTGCATTACGGGTTCATGCAGTATCCAACGATCTCCGACGGGCTGAGACTGGCGTGCGAACAGGGCAAGCTGCCCGGCATCGACCTCGCCGACATCACCTATTACATCGGCCGCGAGACCATCATTCCCAGCGACAAGGTCGCCGGCATGGCGGTGTGGCGCGAAACCGTATTCGCGTTCCTGCAGCGCAACGCCGAACGCTCTGCGGCATTCTTCGGCGTTCCTACCAAACAGGTCGTCGAGTTCGGCACCGAAATCGAGATTTAAACCGCGCGCGACTTAAGCCTCGGCCGGCCCCTGCGCACCATCCGTTTGGTTCGTGCGTTAGTGGCCGACACCCGCAGGGGGCGGAGCCTTTTCAAAACACGCGATCAGCATTTCGGTAAGGACCCGCACCTTTCGCGCGGGATGCGGACTTGGCGGCCGGATGACATAGACACCTGCCGGTGGTGGTGGATGGCGTGTCATGACCGCAACCAGCGCGCCGGAGGCGATGTAGTCGTCGGTGATGCCATCCGGGAGCCAGGCGATACCGAGTCCTGCCAATGCGGCGGCGACAAGAGCTGCGCCGTTGTCGGCCTTGAATCGCCCCTGTGGACGCACCGTGATGATCTTGTCACCATCCATGAATTGCCAGGCTTCGGTGCCCTGCATGAGAGCCTGATGGTCGACGAGTTCGTCCGGCGTCTCGGGTGAGCCATGCGCTTTGATATAGTCCGGGCTCGCGACCAACTTTCCATAGATGGGCCCGACGTGCCGCGCGATCAGGTTCGAGTCCTGAAGATAGCCAAACCGGATCGCACAATCGAAACCTTCGGCGATGAGATCGACGAAGCGATCACTGTAGACGGTGTGGACGTGGAGCTGCGGATGACGTCGCGCCATGTCCGCGAGCACAGGCGCCAGGTGAGTTGGGCCGAAAGTCAGAGGCGCCGCAATGCGAAGCCGGCCGGAAAGCTCGCCGTTAGGCAGAATCCGCTCCCGAGCTGCGTCCATCTCAACGCAGGCCCGGGCCGCATGGTCGCGAAATATGACCCCGGCCTCGGTGAGCGCGGCGCCGCGCGTGTTTCGTGCAAGCAGCTGAACGCCGAGGTCCGCTTCGAGGCGGGCAAGCTGTCGACTGACGATCGACTTGGAGACACCGAGCCGGCGCGCGGCAGATGAAACACCGCCCGCATCGGCCACTTCCACAAACGTTCTGAGCTCTTCGATATCCAATTCGGTGTTCCCCGTTCAGCGACACAGCTTGGCACGAGGGGGCACTATCGCATTACCGATCCGAACGGCAATACCTCCGTCGGGCAACGTCGCCGTTGGCGCATGTCCCCAACCCACCTCACTTACAACGGCAGCAGAGGATGTATTCATGACCTTTCGTAATGGCCTTGCGTCGCTTCTTCGTCCCGAAGACTCGGTTCTCGTTCTCATCGACCACCAGCCGTTCCAGCTCGCCAACCTGAACAGCCACGAACCGCAGATGGTGATCAACAACACGGTAGGTCTGGCCAAGGCCGCCAAGATTTTCGGTGTCCCCACGATCCTGACGAGCGTGCTCGCTGAACGTGGCGGCATCCTGTTCCCACAGATCACCGACGTCTTCCCCGGCCAGGAGGTAATCGACCGGACCTGGGTCAACACCTGGCAAGATCCAAAGGCGGTGGACGCGGTGAAGGCGACGGGCCGCAAGCAACTGATCATCGCTGGCCTGTGGACCGAAGTCTGCGTCGCGATGCCCACGATCCAGGCGCTCGGCGAGGGCTGGGACGTCACGGTCGTCACCGACGCGTCCGGCGGCATATCGGTCGAGGCTCACGAGGTCGCGATCCAACGCATGATCCGAGCCGGCGCCAACATGATGACCTGGTTCGCGGTGGCTGCTGAATGGCAGCGCGACTGGGCCCGGCTAGACACGGTGCCTGGATTGACGGAGCTCATGATACAGCACGGCGGCGGCAGCGGCATCGCCTATGTGTGGGAGCAGCAACTGCTCAACACGCCCGTGCCGAAAGGCTAACTGAGACGAAGGACGGCATGACCGTGCGAGCATCGACCGCTCATCGCGGTTTCGCCGTCCCCTCAGCACAAAAGCAACGCCCGTGTTCAGCGGGAACGAGCTGTGCTGTCCGGTGATCTGACTGCCACCGTCCATGAAAACGCCTGATGATCAAGTTGAGCTTCGTTCTTGCGGCGACAGTCGCGACGACTACAGTCGTACAGGCACAGGTCGGCACTGACGTCGAGCGCGCGCCAACGCTGACGAACGAAAGATATCGCGAGGATTGGTCCTATCTCGCGGATCCATCTAAGCGAACCGGCCATTGGACGGAGCCCTTCAAATATATCCCGTTGCAGGAGCAAGCGTTGATTTATCTCGCGACCGGCATGGAAGCGCGATCGCGCTACGAGGGCTATACCAACGTCAATTGGGGATCCGCGCCGAATGACAGTTATATCTGGCACCGCTTCATGCCCTATGCCGACCTTCACGCGGGCAAGGTGCGGTTTTTCACCCAACCCATCTTTTCGGCGATCACCGGCACCAGCCGGCCCGAGCGTCCGGTCGATACGACTGGCGCCGATATGCTTCAGGCGTTCGGCGAGATCGAAATGGATGTCGGAGACCGCAGCACGCTGCGGATGTCGGCGGGACGCAAGCTGATGTCGCTGGGCGCTGGCCGCTTCATTGACACCCGCTACGGTCCCAATGTCCCGCAGGCCTTTGACGGTCTCGACGCGATCGTCACCGGACCTGATCGCCAGATGACGCTGTTTTACGCCCGTCCCGTCGACAATTTTCCGGGTGATTTTGATGATCGCATGTCGCGCCAAAAATCCGTCTGGGGCGCCTATGCAACGCAATGGCTGCGGGAGAACAAGTCGGTCGGTGTCGATGTCTATTATCTGGGTTTGCTGGACCGCGATGCGGTTTTCGATCAAGGCCGCGGCAGGGAACTCGCGCATACATTCGGAACGCGAATCTTCGGCGACACCGGCGCCTGGTTCTGGAATGTCGAAGGCGCCCTCCAGCGTGGGACTTTCGGAACGCAACGCGTGGAAGCATGGGGTATTGGTGGTGAATTCGGCTATCGCTTCCTCCAGACGCCACTTCAACCCGAACTCCGGTTCATGTCCGATGTCATTTCGGGAGACGGCAACCCGGACGATTCAAAGCTCGGGACGTTCAACCCTCTATTTCCGAGGGGCAAATATTTCGGTGCTCTGTCTCCGGTCGGCCCGCGCAACCTCATTCAGGTCCGGCCGTCGATCACCGTCTATCCACGCAAAGATGTCGCAGTCTCGCTCACCGGAGCGGCCTATTGGCGACAGAGCACGGCCGACGGGATCTACGGGGTCCCCGGAAATCTCGTGAGAAGCGGCAAAGGCAGCGATGCGCGCTATATCGGACATCAGGTCGAGCTGTCCGTAGCATGGCAGGCTACGGCCGAGCTCAATCTGTCTGCATCGTTGAGTGCCTTCGAAGCCGGGCGTTTCATATCGGACACCGGACCCGCACAGACCATAACCCTGATCAGCGTGATGGCGAACTTCCGGTTCTAGCTGTGACACGACCTGATCGACGAATTGAACAAGGAGTTCTCGTGGAAATCGGCATCGACAGTTTTGCAGCCATCCTTCCCGATCCAGCGACCGGCAAGCTGCCTTCAGCGACCGATCGCATGGCGGACCTCCTTGATGAGGTCGAGGTCGCCGACCGGGTTGGGCTCGATGTCTTCGGCATCGGTGAGCACCACCGCGCCGAGTTCCTCGATTCCGCGCCCACCGTCATTCTGGCAGCAGCAGCAGCCCGCACGCAGCAAATCCGGCTGACAAGCGCGGTGACAGTGCTGAGCGCCGCCGACCCCGTGCGGGTGTTTCAGGAATTCGCCACCCTCGATTTGATCTCGAAAGGCCGCGCCGAACTCGTCGTCGGCCGAGGATCATTCGGTGAGGCCTATCCGCTGTTCGGCATGGAACCGCAGGACTATGACGAACTGTTCGCCGAGAAGCTCGCGCTGTTCCTGAAGCTTGGCGAGACCAAGCATCCGATCTGGAAAGGTCGCTTTCGTGCTGAACTCAAGGGCCAGGGTGTCTATCCCCGTCCCCATCAGGCACGGCTGCCCGTCTGGATCGGCGTCGGTGGCACACCGGAATCCTTCGCGCGCGCCGGCACGCTGGGCCTGCCACTGATGGTCGCGATCATCGGCGGCACGTTCGCGCGCTTTCGCCCGCTGGTCGATCTCTACCGCGAGGCCGGCAGCCGTGCCGGACACAGTCCCGACAAGCTCAAGGTCGGCGTGCATGCGATGGGCTTTGTCGGCGAGACCGATGCGGCAGCCAGGGATGCGTTCTTCCCCGGCTGGGCGCATCTGACGGCGAAGATCGGTCGCGAACGCGGCTGGTCGCCGCCGTCGCGCCAGCAATTCGACGCCATGGCCGGCCCGGAAGGCGCGTTCCTGGTCGGTGCCCCCGCGACGGTTGCTGCCAAGATGCGTCACGCGAGCGAAACCCTCGGTGACGTCTCGCGCATCACCTTCCAGATGAGCACTGCTTCGCTCGAAACCGCCGCGATGAAACGTTCGATCGAACTGTTAGGCAGTGAAGTCGCGCCGATCATTCGGGCAGAAGCGGCTGCCAAGCCGTAGTCCTGGCAAGGCTTCATCTCTCAGGAAGCTGGCGATGCCGTCCCGAGTGGTTTGGGTGAACGTCCAGATCCTCGGTAGCGGAACAGTTGGCCAATCGGTCAGAATTTCCGTTCAGCGATAGAGCCGAAGGGTATCGCTTCGCTCACCGGTTTCTACGCTCAACGCGTCTGCATGGAAAAACCCGCGGCATGACTGCGGGCTTTTTGGTTCACGTGTCAGAGGCTCCTGCGGAGAGCCTCAGCCTTCCGCCACCGGCGCAGCGTTGCCGTTCTCGCCCTCTTCGCCCTCGCCCGCCTCGCCGATATGCTCGACCGACACGACGTGCTCGTCGTCAGCCGTGTTGAACACAATGACGCCCTGAGTCGAACGGCCGGCAATGCGGATACCTTCCACTGGGCAGCGGATGAGCTGTCCCTTGTCGGTGACCAGCATGATCTGGTCGCTGTCTTCGACCGGGAACGAGGCGATCAGTTTGCCATTACGGTTGTTGACCGACATCGCGACGATGCCCTTACCGCCGCGGCCGGTCGTGCGGTACTCGAACGACGAGGTCCGCTTCCCATAGCCGTTTTCGCTGATGGTCAGCACGAACTGCTCGGATGCCGACATCTCGACATAGCGCTGCTCGCCGAGCTCGATGGCGCCGGTCGCCTCTTCAGTCTCCACGGCCGCTGCCGTTTCGTCCGCGACATCAGCACGCTCCTCGGCACCGCCGCGACGCACCGCATTGGCACGGCGGAGATAGGCCGCACGCTCGTCGGAATTGGCCTCGAGGTGACGCAGGATCGTCAGCGAGATCAGCTTGTCGCCCTCCGCCAGCGAGATGCCACGCACGCCCATGGAGCTGCGGCCCTGGAATACGCGGACGTCAGTCACCGGGAAACGGATGCACTGGCCACCAGCAGCGGTCAGCAGCACATCGTCATGTTCGGTGGCGATCTGCACGTCGACGATCGCTTCGCCCTCGTCGAGCTTCATCGCAATGATGCCGGAGCGTCGGACATCGACGAAGTCCGACAACTTGTTGCGGCGAACATTGCCGCCGGTGGTCGCGAACATGACGTCGAGGGTTTCCCACGTCGCTTCGTCCTCGGGCAGCGGCATGATCGTGGTGATGCGCTCGCCCTGCTCAAGCGGCAAAATGTTGATCATCGCCTTGCCGCGGCCGTTTGGCGGCGCGATCGGCAGACGCCAGACCTTTTCCTTATAGACCTGACCGCGCGACGAGAAGAACAGCACCGGCGTATGGGTCGAGGCCACGAACAGCCGCGAGACGAAATCCTCATCGCGCGTCGCCATGCCCGAACGGCCCTTGCCGCCGCGGCGCTGCGCCCGATAGGTCGAGAGCGGCACGCGCTTGACGTAGCCATGATGCGACACCGTCACCACCATGTCTTCGCGCTGGATCAGGTCTTCGTCTTCGACCTCGCCCTCTTGCTCCATGATGACGGTCTTGCGCGGCGTGGCGAATTCCGACTTCACCGCACCGAGCTCATCCTTGATGATACCCTGTACGCGCGCGCGCGAGCGCAGGATTTCCAGATAGTCGGCGATCTCGATGGCGAGCTTGTCGAGTTCGTCGGAAATTTCCTCGCGGCCCAGAGCTGTCAGGCGAGCCAGCCGCAGATCGAGAATGGCCTTGGCCTGTTCGAAGGACAGGCGTGCGGTGCCGTCTTCCTCGAGACGATGACGTGGATCGTCGATCAACGTCATCATTGTCGCCACGTCCTGCGCCGGCCAGCGGCGCTCCATCAGGATATCGCGCGCAGTGGTCGGATCCGGCGATGTCCGGATCACACGAATAACCTCGTCGATATTCGCCACAGCGATGGCGAGGCCAACGAGGATATGCGCGCGGTCGCGCGCCTTGTTGAGCAGGAACTTGGTACGGCGCGTGATGACCTGTTCACGGAACGCGACGAAGATCGTCAGCAGGTCCTTTAGGTTCATCAGCAACGGACGACCGGTGTCGAGCGCCACCATATTGGCGCCGAAATTGGTCTGCAGCGGCGTGAACTTGTAGAGCTGGTTCAGCACCACCTCCGGCACTGCGTCCCGCTTCAATTCGACGACGACGCGAAAACCATCACGGTCGGATTCGTCCCTGAGATCGGAGATGCCTTCGATCTTCTTGTCGCGCACCAGTTCGGCGATGCGCTCGACCATGGTGGCCTTGTTCACCTGGTACGGAATTTCCGAGATGATGATCGCTTCGCGGTCCTTGCGCGTCGGCTCGATCGAGACCTTGCCACGCATCACGATGGAACCGCGGCCGGTGTGATAGGCCGTACGAATCCCGGCGCGGCCGAGAATGATGCCACCAGTCGGGAAATCCGGACCCGGGATAATCTTGTTCAGATCGTCGATGCTGAGTGACGGATCATCGATCAGCGCGACACAGGCGTCGATGACTTCGCCGAGATTGTGCGGCGGAATATTGGTTGCCATGCCGACGGCAATGCCGCCGCCGCCATTCACGAGCAGATTGGGAAACTTCGCCGGCAATACGCGTGGCTCTTGGAACGAGCCATCGTAGTTGTCCTGGTAGTCGACGGTGTCCTTGTCGAGATCATCGAGCAGCGACTGCGCGATCTTGGTCAGGCGCGACTCGGTGTATCGCATCGCGGCGGCCTGATCGCCATCGACCGAACCGAAATTGCCCTGACCGTCGATCAGCGGCACGCGCATCGAGAAGTCCTGCGCCATGCGGACCATGGCGTCATAGACCGACTGGTCGCCGTGCGGATGATACTTACCGATGACGTCGCCGACGGTTCGCGCCGACTTGCGATACGGTTTGTTCCACTCAAATCCGTTCTCGTACATCGCGTAGAGAATGCGCCGATGCACCGGCTTCAAGCCGTCACGCGCATCCGGCAACGCACGCGCCACGATCACGCTCATGGCGTAATCGAGATACGAGCGCTTCATCTCATCGAGGATGGATACGGGACGAATATCCGAGGGGGCTGGTGGCTCCCCAGGCTTCTGGTCTTCAGTGTCGGACAAGGATGGTTTCCGGTCAGGTTTTGCTGGGAATCATATAGCGCATCGCGCGCCTTCAAGCCACCCCGTCAGCAACGCACGAAGCCCTATTTTCTTGCTGATTTTTCAAATGCTTACGCGAGGCTCACGGGGCTTGTGAAGTGACCTCGAATAAGCCAGCCCGAAGCAGCCGAATCTTGCGAAAATCCTGCGGCCGTCTGGCGGCAATCTAGCGACCGAACACAACGGTGTGCATGATCCGGCCGGGCACGAGGGTAAACACACCGGCGATCACCAGGGCGCCAGCGAAGATCGAAATCATGGTGATGGCATGCGCCCTGACGCGGTGCCGGCGCGCGGCGATCACGCCGAGTCCAAGCATCACCGGCGCAATGATCGACAGCAGATGGATCGGGCTCCAGTCTCGCCACAGCCGGTAGCTATGGCCATGGATCCCGAATGAGCTGATCGCAACGGTGGCGAGCAGCGCCACCCAGATCCAGCCGAGCGTCCTGTGTGGCAGCGTGCCCTTGGGCGCGATCAATTGAACGACACCGAGCACGAATGCGGTCATGGCCGCAAAAGCATGCAGCGGGATCGGGGCAACGGCATCAAGCAGCGGCTGGAGCGACATGGTGGCCCTCGCATTCAGCAAGCAGTGCCAGCTCATTGTCGCAGACATCTTCCATTGTAAAGATCGTATTGCCCGCACGTTGCCGCAGCTAACCGCACCCTCAAAAAGAAAAACGCGCTGTAAGCAATCAGCTCACAGCGCGCGATGCAGAAATTCAGGACGTTCTAACAGCAGATCAGAACGGGATGTCGTCATCCATGTCGCTGCCGCGGCCGCCGCCACCTGCCGGTGCGGCCACGCGGCGCTGCGGCGGCGCACTCGACGGGCCGCTGGAGCCGAAGTCGCCGCCCATGTCGTCACCGCCATAGCCGCCGCCACCACCTGCGCCGCCGCCCTTGCCGTCGAGCATGGTCAGCGTCGAATTGAAGCCCTGCAGCACGATCTCGGTGGAGTATTTCTCGACACCCTGCGGATCGGTCCATTTGCGGGTCTGCAACGCGCCTTCGATATAAACCTTGGCGCCCTTCTTCAGATACTGCTCGGCGACCTTGGCGAGACCTTCGCTGAAGATCACGACGCGATGCCATTCGGTCTTTTCCTTGCGCTCGCCGGTGCCCTTGTCACGCCAGGTATCTGAGGTCGCGACGGTCAGGTTGACGACCGGGTTACCGTTCTGCATCCGGCGAACCTCGGGGTCCTTGCCGAGATTGCCGACCAAAATCACCTTGTTGACGCTACCCGCCATGCCACTCTCCTACTCTCGAATCTGAATTTGCTGATTGGGCGCCAGCGCAGGCCCCGGCCCGCGCGCAAACGCCGCTGATAATGGGACCCTATACGGTCCGCGCTCCGCGCAGGCCCCTGTAACCGGGTTATCCACGTCTCTTAGTTGGTAGTCCTTGATCGTCGCTCCATATAGCACGTTCCATTTTTGTTCTCAACAAGACCTCTTGGTGAATCGTTGGGCGACGTCGAAGTACCGAGCCGTCTTCACTATGTGTGTGCAGGGCAACAATGGAACCCGAGGGGAACCCGCCCTCATAGAAAATCCATATACCTTTCATTAACTTAGAAACAACCAAACATCGCGGTCGAGTGTGTTATTTGGGTGACGGACTTTTTGGCAGAACTGCGTATATTTCGATCACTGAATTGCTTTTGGCGCCTGCGCCGGGACACGAGGCTTCGCTGACGCGAAGCAATTTTGGGGAGAATTCACATGAAGAAGTTTCTGTTGGGCACGGTTGCCCTGATCGCTCTGGGCGCTTCGGTTCCGGCAATGGCTGCTGACCTCGCCGCTCGTCCCTACACCAAGGCTCCGGCCTACGTTCCCGCCCCGATCTACAACTGGACCGGTTTCTACATCGGCGGTCACGTCGGCGGCGCCTTCAACGGCAGCAACGGCTTCGGCGGCACCTCCGACAATTCGGATGGCCGTTTCCTCGGCGGTCTGCAGATCGGCGCTGACTACCAGTTCGCTCCGAACTGGGTCGTTGGTATCGAAGGTCAGTACAGCTGGGTTGGTTCGAACAACACCAACGTCGCTTTCCTCACCACGCCAGGCGTCACCTACAACCTGAACCAGAAGGGTCTCGCCTCGGTCACCGGTCGCATCGGTTACACTTGGGGTCCGGCACTGCTCTACGTGAAGGGCGGCTACGCCTACTCCGACTACAGCGAATCGCTGGTCCTGACCGGCGTGGGCACTCCGGTTGCCTTCGCAGCTGGCACCAAGCATGACGGTTACACCGTCGGCGCCGGCCTCGAATACCTGTTCACCCAGAACTGGTCGGGCAAAGTTGAGTACCAGTACTACGACTTCGGCAAGACCACCTTCACGACCCCGGTCGCGCTGGCTGGCGTGTCGTCCCGCAACGACGAGCACACCGTCAAGGCTGGCCTGAACTACCGCTTCAACTGGGGTGGCCCGGTCGTCGCGAAGTACTGAGCTTCGCGCCTGATTTCAGGCTCTTAACTACGGAAAGGCCGGCAGAAACGCCGGCCTTTTTCGTTTGGCTGGATGACCGGATCCCAGGGGAGATAAGAGCGAACCGATCAATCGCCTGCGGGCGGCGCGGTCGGCGTCGACCTGGAATATGGCTTCACGCCGAACTGGTCCTTTGCCGTCGAATACGACCATCTGTTCATGGAGACCAGCAGCAACAGCTTCACCGCTGTTGCCCTTCCCGGCACAACCTCGCGCATCGATCGTATCAGCCAGGACGTCGACGTCGTCACCGCCCGCATCAACTACAAGTGGGGCGGCCCCATCATCGCCAAATACTGAGAACTGCGACCACCTTCTCTCGCTCCAGAGCAAACTCAGCCCGGCCTCGCGCCGGGCTTTTTGCTGGAACCAGGCTCAGGCCCGATGCGTACCGATTGGCGGTCCGCTGGCGCGAGCCCGATACCGCAAGACCCGTCCTGCGGAAGACCCGTCCTGTGCCCACCATTCGATTTGCGAACCTGCCTCGCAACTCCTTCACCAACAAACCGTTGAAGGCTGGTGCGGAGCACTGGAAATCCGTTCTCGTTCTTCCTATGTTCCGATGACAATCAATCGGCGTTGATCCCGGCCCGGCCGGCGGTGCGCGCCCGCATGTGCGCGCACCGCGCGCTGGGGAATTGCCTGTTATGGACGAGATCATCAAGGCGAAGCGGCAGCAGGCCGCGGCGAACCAGCGCAGCATCACCATCCGCGGCGCCCGCGAGCACAATCTCAAGAATGTCGACCTGACGATCCCGCGCGACAAGCTGGTGGTGTTCACCGGCCTGTCCGGCTCCGGCAA
>NZ_JBGMOE010000239.1:0-2875 GCF_041424195.1 Tardiphaga sp.
CCAGACGATGAAGGCGATGGGCGGCAAGGCTAATCCGGGCGTGGTGAATGAAGTGTTGAAGAAGATGCTGGGATAGAATCTCAGGGTTTATTGCATTTTCGTTGCGGTGCGGCATCGAATAGTGGGTTGATCCGGCGCGCTTCCGGCGCTTAAGCTCGTCATATCGGACTCGGGGGCGAGTCCGATATGACGGGGGGAATCCATGTTGCTGCGATTGTGGGTGCCGATTCTGGCGTCCGTTTGCCTTGTCGCGAGTGGTTCGCCTGCGACGGCGCAGGAGAAATCGGGGATCAAGCCAGGCTTCGTCCTCCCGCAGAGGTCGGCGCGAATCCTGCTGATACGCCCGACGATCAAGGTCGGCGCGCAATCGACCGGCGGCATGTTCGAGCCGAACGCAGACTGGACCGCCCAGGCCAAGGAAAATCTGGCGGTGGCGCTCGCGGCCGCGCAGACCAAGCTGGGCAATGAGATCCTGATCGCGGACGAACCCATTGGTCCAGCCGCAACCACCATGGCCGATTATCGGGCCTTGTTCTCGGTGCTCGCGGATTCGGTGATCCGCTACCAGTTTTTCGTTGGTAATCGCCTGCCAACCAAGAAACGCAAAGACGCGTTCGAATGGACTATGGGCCCGGGGGTCGCTGATCTCGCCAAGGGGACGGGGGCCGATTATGCTTTGTTCCTGTTCAACGAAGATCAATATGGGTCGACCGGCCGCAAGATTTTGCAGGCGTTCGCGGCAATGGCCTATGTTTCGGTCAAGTCGGGAGAACATAAGGGTTTTGCCGGGCTGGTGGATCTTCACACCGGCGATTTGGTTTGGCTCAACGCGGATCTTGCCATGGGCGGCGACGTGCGCACGCCGGACGGCGCGCAAAAGCGCGTCTCGCAATTGTTGAAGAATTTTCCCGGAAGTTCACAGTCGGCCGCTCCGGCGTCGGCAGCCAAGTAAATGCGCGCCTTGTGGAAGGTGTTGGCAGCCATGGCGATCGTGGTTGCCGCGCCGCTCGCGGCGAAGGGCGACCCGTTGCCGACGCTTCCGCCCTATGCGGGTGCTTATCAGCCGCAGGGCATGGATGAGCGCGGCCTGTGGATGATGGTTGATGAAGACGAGCGGCGGCTGCGCGATTCGAAGGCGGTCGTGTCCGATCCCAAGCTGCAAAGCTATCTGCATGACGTGGTGTGTCGCGCGGTCGGGGCACCACGCTGCGACAGCGTGCGCATCTATGTCGTGCGCAACGCGGCCTTCAACGCGTCGATGGCTCCAAATGGCATGCTTGTGGTGCAAACCGGCCTGTTGCTGCGTGTCCGCAACGAGGCCGAACTGGCAGCTGTGCTGGGGCACGAATTCGCGCATTTCGAGTTGCGGCACAGCCTGGTGGGCTTCAAGCAAAAGCGCTCGGCCACTGATGTCATGGCGTGGGCCGGGGTCGCGGCAGCCGGAGCGTATACCTACGGTGGAACCGGTGCCTACAATACCGTGCGCACGGCGCAATCGGTACAAAACGCGGCTTTCGGATCGATCTTCGCGTTCAGCCGCGAGCAGGAGCGCCAGGCGGATTTGCTCTCGATGGCGTATTTGAAGGCGTCGTCCTACGATCCGCGCTGTTTCGCCGATCTCTGGGGCCGCGTGATGGACGAGGCCGACGCGACCGCGCGCGGGCGGCGGCAGCGCAGCACCCGGTACGACCGCGTCGCCTTTTTCGCGACGCACCCGGCAACCTTGGAGCGCGCCACTTATTTGCGCGAGCTTGCGATCGCCATGGACAAATCCGGCGAGGACGGTCGCGCACGGCTGGACGCGGCGATGGTCGCGTGGCGGCCGCAGTTGCTGGCGGATCAGATCAAGCTCAACGATTTTGAGGGTACCGATTATCTGTTGGGGGAACTCGCCGGGGCGCAGTGGACGGCCGACCTGCTGTTCGCGCGTGGGGAACTGTATCGGTCGCGCGGAAATCCGCGCGATCTCGTCTCCGCTGCCGGTTTTTACCGTGCCGCGCTGGAGCAGGAGCCGAGCAATGCCGACGCGTATCGCGGGCTCGGCCTGGCGCAAATGCGCAGCCGTGATCCGGCGGCGGCGGACTCGCTGCGGCGGTATCTGGCGATGAAGCCAAACGCTGTCGACAGCGCCATGATTTCCACCTTGATTCAGTGAGATGAAGAGCATGAAGCGCACCTCGTTTTCCATCTTCGCCGCGGCTCTGTTGCTGCACGCGGCCCCGGGCCTTGCATCCAACACGCTGATCCCGAGCGGTGTCCCAGTCGCCGTCGCGAAATCACCGCTGACGGTGACGCCTGACCGCGAATGGAACAAGATGGGTGCTCGACCGGGGCGCAATTCGGAAACCTGGACGATTGACGGGGACGGACTGAACGATGTGACCTTTTACGGCGGCATCGAAACCGGCCGCACGCTGTTCCGCGAAGTCAGCAAGAAGGCCAAGCCGCTGCCGCATTTCTCCGCGACGATGTTGCTGACCGACCTGCCGACGCTGTTTGCCGATAGCTACAGCATCGCGCTCGACACGCAGCTTATGACGATCGACTCGGTCGAACCGACCGCGTTTCTGGGCCAGAAAGGGATTCGCTTTGCCTTTACGTTCAGTCGTTTGAACGAGGAAGTTCGCCGGAAGGGCGAAGCGGTGGCAGCGATCGTCGATGGCAAGCTCTACATGATCACCTTCGAAGCGCCGGACGTGTTCTATTTCCAGCGTGACCAACCGGCCTATCGCGCGATCGTCACCGCGGCGACGATCGCGCGATAGCTGGACCGGGCGTTACTGCGCGTCATCCCCCTGATTCTTCACCACCCCGCCAGTGCCGCCAACGCCATCGGGCATCCCGGCGGAGGTGAACGCATCGGGTTCCTTGCCGC
>NZ_JBGMOE010000240.1:0-2855 GCF_041424195.1 Tardiphaga sp.
TGCTCGCCCTCAAGCCGGTCGAAGCTGTCGTCTGCGAAGGCTCCGGCATCCAGATGAACCTCGCCCAGAAACTGCGGCAGGCAGGCGTTCCCCTCCACATCGTGAAGCTCGATCCGTCGGCCAAGCCGCAGCCCGCCCAGCCCACCGGCAGGACCGCAAAGTCGCGGGACGAATTCGATCCCTGGACCCAGGACGACTATTACGCCGCCATGGTGAACGGCGGTGGTCGCCGTCGCCGGTGACGCATCCGGGAGAGGCTCCGGCAATCGCCGGGGCCTCTCCTGCTTTTTCGCTGCGAGGACGCGGTGCGCGGGGGCATCGGACCCCCGCGCACCGCCGGGCGCTGGCGCGCGCCACGGACGATACCCGAAAGGATCAAGGAAAGAGGGGAGAGGCGAGGCGCTTCCAGCCGAGGAGACCAAGCCAGTGTCCATCCTGTTCCGCATCACCGAGCCGGCCGACGACGCAGCCACGTCCAGCGCCATCATCACAGCCCGCAAGCTTGCGGCTTTCCGCCGGTTCCTCCGCTCCGAAGGAGATCGTATCGGCATCGCACTGCTCAAGCCCGACGAGTATCTTGGCGACAGCTTCGAGGCGCGCGTCTGTCCGCTCGCGCTCGCCGCGATCACGAGCGTCTTCGACCACGATGCCGCTGTCATCGCGGTCGTCGAGGAGGCCCAGTTCAGAGGCAGGCGCATCGCGATCCATCACTGCCCGAGCAGCGCGGAGATCACCCTGCGCGTCGCCCTCACGTCCGATCAGGGCGTCGAACTCGATCTCGCCTATGGCAATGCCTACGCCCTGCTCGAGGCGCTGGCGATCGAGCCTGACAGCGTCGGTGACATCCCCATAGATCTCCTACGCGCCCGGCTGTCCGATCCGGCCACGCCAAACCGCGCGGCGCTGCGCGGCGTCGATCATTATCTGCCCCGACTGGAGCGTCTCGTCGCGAGCGCGCAGGAGCGCGAGGCTGCCCGCTTCGCATGGGCCTGAATGTCAGTTCGTATTCGGCGGGATCGCATCGGCATAACGCCCGAGCAGGCTGTCGATCGCGGCCTGCAAATGACAACAGGCCTTCATCTCTCCGGCATGTTCAAGCGCCTTCATGGCCTGCTGCATAAGCACCAGGCCGAGCGCGCGCCTGATCTCAGGATCGTCTCTCAGACGATCGACCGCGTTCGTGGGATCCTCCGCGCATGCCGCCGCCGACGGCAGACGCGACACCACCTTTTCTTCTGGCTTGCTCATCCCACGCTCCCCGGATGCGCAAAGGTCGAACCCTTGCCGAAACTCCCGCGCACGGGGCGCGGGAGCCGGGGCTGGTAACACGTCGAGACATGCGCCTACGCTTTTAGCGCCGTGGCACCTGGACATATGCGCAGGCACCCCGGCGTGAGATCACACCGAGCTGCCTTTCTCGACGGGATTACCAGTCCCGGCGCTACGGCCTTCGCGGCGCAAGCAGCCGCCTATCACAGACATGGGAAGACACCAAGGTGCCTCATCTGAAGGGCGAGCCACGGTGCCTTGCCAGCAGGCACGGACTCGTGCCGAAGATGGGAAACAGGGTCCAAGCTCTCTCACATCTCGGCATCAGACGGGGCTTCATCGCCAAAGCATGACGCTGGGTGTCGATCGGCCGTCAAGGATCAGCGGTCCCCCCAATTTTGCCGGCTGGTGCGCTCCGCTTCCCGGCGACAAAATCGGCCCCCCCGCTGCCCGCTTACGCGGCGGCCATGCCGTCCCTGACCGCCTCAACACCGCGTCCAGATGAGCCCATCCTCATCGATACAAGATGAGGAGCGCACCATCATCAACGGAGGCTTCGATGGACAATCTTCACCACTCCCTGCGCACGCTGTTCAGCACCCCATTCTGTCCAAACTGCGCGACCCTCTTCGACGCCGAGCAATATGACCATGTCGACGAACGCGCGCGCTGCTCGCACTGCGGAACCGTCTATCGGATCCCCGACGAACATGTGCCGGACATCCCGGATGACGACCTCGACATCGGCGACGTCCGGCCGGATACCGCCCATATCGTGGCGCCACACGAGCCGGGCTACTGGCCAGCGCAAGCGACTGGCTTCCGGCTCATTCGTCTCCTCGAGAGATATCTCGCACTTACCCAGACCTGCGGGCGCTCAATCAGCGTCGCCAGGACCTGCACCGAACGGAATTTCTTCAGGGCCGAGCATGACCGACTCTACCGCCTGGCTTGCCGCATCGCACACCAGGTCGCCCGATCGAACGGCTACACGATCCTGCGGGCCCTCGCGGACGATAGCCCGGCCTATCGCGTGGTGATCCAGAACCAGCCTATCGCTCTTTCCGGGGGTACGCGCATCGAGGAGACGCCGCAGTTTCTGACCCTCGAACGGTTTCGTGCCGACGCGGAACGGCTCGCCGAAGTGGAGATGCGGGCCACCGCCGGCGCGACCTACGAACTCTATGCCCGCCGGTTTTCCGCAGCCTGCGCACGCGCCATCGACAAGCTGGATCCGGACCTGCGGCGCTACGCCGTCACGATCGCCAACCACCACGGCTACATCGACGACGAGGACAAGCGATATGCCGACTTCGGACCCGGCCTATGCTCCTTGACCGGCATCGACGAACACTATTGCCACTGCGGCCGTCACCCGTGACGGTAGCCGGGACCGGGCCTCGCGCTCGGTCCCTTTCTTTCCACGAGGTGGCCCTATGTCTCGGCTCGCTCGCGTGCCGCGCGGACCCTTCGGTCCGCACGCCGCTACGCCTCGGCCGAGGTCTCCCCGACGAGAGGAAACATCTCTCACAGTCTTCCCATTCTGTCAGACGTCCGAGGCCGCCTCAAGGACGGCGGGGCCCCAC
>NZ_JBGMOE010000241.1:0-23972 GCF_041424195.1 Tardiphaga sp.
ATCTTCGCCGACGTGACCGAGAACATGACCATCGCGCGCGAGGAAATCTTCGGGCCGGTGCTCGTGATCATGGGGGCCAAGGACGAAGCCGATGCGCTCCGCATCGCCAATGACACCCCGTATGGCCTCGCTGGCTATGTCTCGGCTGACACGGTCGAGAACGCCCGCAAGTTCGGCCGTCGCATCCGCGCCGGCAATGTCAACCTGCAGGGCGCTCCGAACGACCGCACTGCGCCGTTCGGCGGCTACAAGCAGTCCGGCAACGGCCGCGAATGGGGCAAGCATGGTCTCGAGGACTTCCTCGAGGTCAAGGCGATCGCCGGCTACAACGCGGCCTGATTCTGTAAACAAAGTAGAGAAACGCCGGGGCGGAGCGATCCGCCTCGGCATTTTGCTTTTCGGAGGAGGTCACAACGCCGCTCGTTGGTCTGCGCTGACCTGTGCGCCATCATCGACTTGCCGGATGCCGTTAACGCATCGTTTAGAATGTCCGGATCGATCCTGTTGAATATACCACTCTGTTAGACATCGAGGGCATGATCGCGGCCGGGACTTTTGTTGATTGAGTTCAGGCATGATGTGGCAGGCCGGAAGACAGATGATGGAGAGTCTGCACGCGCACGTCGCTGCGATACGCCGCGTGATGTCGTCAACGGCTGGTTTGATTGGATCCGACTACGCAACGAAAGAGCAGGCGTGGGAAATGCTGGAAGGGCTCTTTAGCCCATTCGCACACGCATTGACGGCGACCGCGATCGCGCTCATCGCCTGGTATAACTGGCACGCCGACGGCTCTCTTGCGTCCGTTCCGGCCGCTGTCATCGTTTTTGGAACGTTTAGTTTCCGCTTGGTTTTCGCTCGCCGCTATCGCAGGCGTGGGCCGGACGCACGGATCTCTGACTGGGTTCGTCTATCGGCCAAATCGAGCTTTATCGCCGCACTGGGCTGGGGCTCCAGTCTGTCAATTCTGATTTTTACGACCGAAGGGCCGGCGCGTTTCGCTGTTTTCGCGTTGATCAGCGCTCCGATTCAGGGAGTCACGGCGCGCGCCTACGCGATGCCGGCCGTGGTGATCATCCATATCAGCATCGTGCTTGGAATGGTCGGTATCGCTGCCACGATTTTCGGGATAGCAGTCGCAATCCCGCTCGCGCTTCTCTATCTGTGGTACCAGATTGGTTTCGTTTTCGAATTGGTCGCACTGCGTACGAAAATGCTGAAGGCCGATCACGATCGGGTCGCGCTGCTGGGCCAGGTGACGCGCTACAATTCGGATCTTGCGGTCATGAATGCGCGGCTATCCACGTTTGCACTCACCGACGGCTTGACCGGCGTTAGTAACCGGCGGGATTTTGACCAAAAACTGAAGCTCTGTCTGCAAGATCAGGCGACGTGCGCTGCGCCGCTGGCTTTGCTGCTGATCGACGTCGATCATTTCAAGCGCTTCAATGACACATATGGGCATCTGGTTGGTGACGAGTGTCTGAAACTGGTGGCGGCTGCGATCCGAACCGCAGGGCGTCCCGACGATTTCACGGCGCGTTACGGCGGCGAGGAGTTCGCGCTCATTCTGCCGGCCACGACGAGAGCTGACGCGCTGGTGGTCGCCGACCGGGTACGACATGCCATTGAAATGATGGATCGTAGAGCGTTGCCAGAACCGAGCGAGCGATTGACCGTCAGCATCGGCGCTGGCATCGCTGCGGCTGGCGCAAACATTCAACCGCACGAATTGGTCGAGGCGGCCGACAGTGCCTTGTACATGGCCAAGCAGCGCGGACGTAACTGCGTCAAGGATCGCGTTGCGGTGCGACAACAGCTCCAGCAGATTGCTTGATCAATCAACCGCCAGGCGCACCCTGTGTGTTCACATAGACCGCATAGATCGACTGGCTTGAGGCCATGAACAGCCGGTTACGTTTCACGCCGCCGAAACAGACATTGGCACAGCGTTCGGGCAGGGCGATGCGGCCGATCGGCGTCCCGTCTGGCGCGAAGATCATGACGCCGTCGAGCTCCGGCTTACCCATGCCCCAGCCGCACCAGAGATTGCCGTCGATATCGCAACGCATGCCGTCCGGCGTGCCCGGGCCTGCATCGATCAGCACACGCTTGTTCTTGAGCGTCTTGCCGTCGGCAGCAACGTCGTAAGCCAGAATCTTGCGGTTCGGTACGCCGCGCGATTCCACGACATAGAGCAGCTTCTCGTCGGGCGAAAAGCACAGGCCGTTAGGACCGAGCACATCATCGGCGACGATCGTGGATTTCAACGTATCACCGTCGATGCGATAGACGTTCTGGCCGATCTCGGACGGCGCCTTGTTGCCTTCGTAATCGCTCATGATGCCGAACGCCGGGTCGGTGAACCAGATCGCGCCGTCGGATTTCACCACCACGTCGTTCGGTGAGTTCAGTTTCTTGCCTTCGAAATGATCCATCAGCACGGTGATCGTGCCGTCATACTCGGTGCGGGTGATGCGGCGGCCGTGTTCGCAGGTGATCAGGCGTCCCTGGCGATCCCGCGTGTTGCCATTGCCGTAATTCGACGGCTTGCGGAAATCGCTGAGCGCGCCGGTTTCTTCTTCCCATTTGATGATGCGGTTGTTGGGAATATCCGAACACAACAGATAGCGGCCGTCGCCGAACCAGACCGGCCCCTCGGCCCAGCGCATGCCGGTGGCGATGCGCTCGACGGCGCCAAGCTTGATCCAGTATTTTTCGAAGCGGGGATCGAGGGCGTGAATGGCGGGGTCGGGATAATAGGTCGCCGGCTGCCAGCCGCGCGATGATATGTCGGACATTGGCGTCTCGTTCTCTGTCGTTTCCTCGGATGTGCTTGCTAACATCGGCGTGGACGAGCGGCAAGCAATGCCGGTTGCACCGCCTTGCCGCCGCGCCGGTACCGCGCCATACTTGTCTGACAACTGACAACATGGCGAGGGACGGAATGAGGATCTTGATGACGGGCGCATCGGGCGGAATCGGCACGCGCTTGCGGGAATTGCTGCCGCCGATCTATCCGGACCTCGTGCTGAGCGATCTGACGCCGCCGCCTAATCTCAAGCCGAACGAAAACTTCAAGCAGGCTGATCTGGCCGATCTCGCAGCAGTCGAGGCGATCTGCGAGGGCGTTGACGGCATCCTGCATTTCGGCGGTTTTTCGGTGGAAGGGCCGTGGGACACCATCCTGCAGGCCAATATCATCGGCGGCTACAATCTGTTCGAGGCCGCGCGCAAGAAGGGCGTCAAGCGCATTATCTTCGCATCGTCGAACCACGCGGTCGGCTTCTATCCGCGCCACAGCAGGATCCCGCCCGATGTCACCGCACGGCCGGACAGCCGCTACGGCGTCAGCAAGGTGTTCGGCGAGGCGGTGGGCTCGCTCTATGCCGACAAATACGGGCTGTCGGTAACATGTCTGCGGATCGGCAATTTCGGCGACCGGCCGCTGGACCAGCGCCGGCTGTCGATCTGGCTCAAGCCCGAGGATCTGGTGCAGCTGTGCCAGATCGGGCTCGAACATCCCGCCATCCATTTCGAGGTGCTGTATGGTGCCTCCTATAATGAGCGCGCCTGGTGGGACAATTCACGCGCCTATGAGCTTGGCTACCGCCCGACTGGCAAGGCGGAAGATCACCGCGAACATGCGATGGCGGAACAGGCCAAGATGAAGTCCGACCCGGTCGGCGATTTCTATCAGGGCGGCGCATTTTGCAGCGCCGAATTCGCCGGCGACTTCAGCAAGGTGTGGGAGCCGAAATAGAACGCTTGCCTGCAGGATGGGTAGAGCGCCGGCGCGTTGGCGACGGAGCGAAACCCAGCACTATCGCGCCCGGAGTGATGGGTTTTGCTTCGCTCGACCCATCCTGCGGCCGGCGGCGATTGACAACGTTTCCATCCGCTTCATAAGAAGCATTCAAAACAAGCTTGGAATGGGAACGCGACATGGCCGACGGATTGCGCAAGGGGCTGACCAGTTACGGCGATGCGGGTTTTTCGCTGTTCCTGCGCAAGGCCTTCATCAAGGCCATGGGCTATTCCGACGATGCGTTGGACCGACCCATCGTCGGCATCACCAACACCCATAGCGATTACAACCCGTGTCACGGCAATTCGCCCCAGATCATCGAGGCGGTGAAGCGCGGCGTGATGCTCGCCGGCGCGCTGCCCATGGTGTTTCCGACCATCTCCATCGGCGAGAGTTTTGCCCATCCGACCTCGATGTATCTGCGCAATCTGATGGCGATGGATACCGAGGAGATGATCAAGGCGCAGCCGATGGATGCGGTGGTCGTGATCGGCGGCTGCGACAAGACCCTGCCGGCGCAGATCATGGCGGCACTGTCGGTTGACCTGCCCACCGTGGTGATCCCGGTGGGGCCGATGGTGGTCGGCCATCACAAGGGCGAAGTGCTGGGCGCCTGCACCGATTGCCGGCGCATGTGGGGCAAGTTCCGCGCCGGCGAGATCGACCAGCAGGAGATCGACGACGTCAATGCGCGCCTCGCGCCGTCGGTCGGCACCTGCATGGTGATGGGCACGGCCTCCACCATGGCCTGCATCACCGAAGCGATGGGCCTGTCGCTGCCGATGAGCGCCACGATTCCCGCACCCCATGCGGAGCGTTTTCGCTCGGCCGAAGCCAGCGGCAAGGTTGCCGCAACGCTGGCGAAGAACAAGGGACCAAAGCCGAGCGAATTCCTGACGCCGGGCTCGTTCCGCAATGCGCAGGTGGTGCTGCAGGCGATCGGCGGCTCCACCAATGGCCTCATTCATCTCACCGCGATGGCCAACCGCACGCCCAACCGGATTGATCTCGCCGCCTTCGACGAGCTCGGCCGCGACGTGCCGGTGCTGGTCGATCTGAAGCCGTCGGGCGATCACTATATGGAGCATTTCCATCATGCCGGCGGTGTTCCGAAGCTGATGCAGCAGCTCGGCGATCTCATTGATCTCGACGCGAAATCTGTCACCGGCGAGACGCTGCGCGAGATCGTCGCCAACGCTGAGGATGTGCCGGGCCAGGACGTGATCCGCTCGAAGGACAATCCGATCAAGCGCGAAGGTGGACTGGCGATCCTGCACGGTAATCTCGCGCCGCGCAGCGCCGTCATCAAACATTCCGCCGCGTCGCCGAAACTGATGCAGCACACGGGCCGTGCCGTGGTGTTCGAGTCCGTCGAGGACATGACCAACCGCGTCGACGATCCCGATCTTGATGTGACTGCGGATGACGTGCTGGTGCTGCGCAATGCCGGTCCCAAGGGCGCACCGGGCATGCCGGAGGCCGGCTATCTGCCGATCCCCATGAAGCTCGCCCGCGCCGGCGTGAAGGACATGGTGCGTATCTCCGACGCGCGCATGAGCGGCACGGCGTTCGGTACCATCGTGCTGCATATCACGCCGGAGAGTGCGGTGGGCGGTCCGCTGGCGCTCGTGAAGAACGGCGACATGATCCGGCTGGACGTCGTGAAGCGATCCATCGATCTCTTGATTGACGAAGCCGAATTCGCGAAGCGGGCTGCTGCGCTCGCGCCAGCCGAGACGCCGGACTGGGCCAAGCGCGGCTACGCGCATCTGTTCCATACCACGATCCTGCAGGCCGATGACGGCTGCGACTTCGATTTCATGACGGCGAAGGGGAAGGGCTAGTCGAAGCAAAAAGTCGTGATGAGCCTGCGCGATCATCCGGTTGTGTGATGCAGCTCACATTGCCCGGCGACGAGACGCGGTAGAGCTGCGCATCTTGCCCAGGAGGCAGCTATGCGCGCATCCGCAGATGAACTCGAACGAACATATCGTCGCATGTACCATCGCTTGATCGTCGGGATCGGGCTGATATGTGTCGTCCTCTCGTGTGGAGTCTTCCTTGCTGTCGGTAACTTTCCGGTTGCTTCGGCGATCGTGAACCAGATCGGTTCGAGCGCCACTTACATGCAGCGGTCAGCCCCAACAGAATCTCGATCGATAAGAGCAGCTCCGAACTGCCGGCAGAAGGGCTCATGGTCCGTGACTCGGAACGCATCGATCAATCGCGATTTCAGACAATACTACCGACCCTACGCAAAGGCATCGCTCAACCCGGTGTCTATGAGCTGAAAGTTCGGTAGGACTGTCCTCAAATAGCCGTTGTTCACGTCTAGTTGACTATCCCGTCCGGGGTGAGAGTGAGCACAAGCCGACTGTCACAACGGCCCAAGCGTGATACCGTCTGCGCCTGTTCTAACTAATACTGCATATCCGGTTTTGAATGTTCACCTCAGCGCAATATTGAGGTTGTGCGTATTAGTGCACAGTGGGCGCAGATCGTAACAGTGACCGGCGTGGCTGATGGTTGAACGAAGCCCACCACTCGCCTTGGAGAATCCGGAATGGGTAGTGCGTACACTACTCTTCGCGGACATCGTTGAGTCTGTGCGCTTGATGGAAGAGAACGAGACCGGCACGGTCCAGCGATGGCGGAAGCTCGTCGGGCGAGTGGATAAAGACATTCTGCCGCGCTACCAGGGCCGGCTCGTAAAAAGCCTCGGTGATGGACTGCTCATGGAATTTTCTCATGCGCCCCTCGCAGTCAAAGCCGCTTTTGCCGTTCAGAATGCGTGTTCGGACATCAACGATGGAGTCCCGCAAGATCTGCATATTCTTGTTCGCGAGGGCGCTCACGTCGGGCACCTGCTCGCTGACGAGCATGATGTCTACGGGGCAGATGTTAATCTCGCGGCCCGGCTTACGACTCTGGCGGGGCCAGGCGAGATTGTTGTGTCGGCCGATGTTCGCGACCAGCTCACGCCGGTGCTGGATGCCGATATCGAGGACTTGGGAGCTTGTTACCTCAAGCATGTGAATGAACCCGTCCGTGCCTATCGCGTTGGTCCGCCGGGACCACGGCCGGTGATCGAGCCAGGGCCAGTATCCATGCCGCAGCTCCGGCCAACGGTCGCAGTGGTTCCATTCACAGAACACGACGGTAGTCTTGAACATCATGTCATCGGCGAAGTTCTCGCCGACGAAATCATATCTGCGCTGTCGCGGTCGTCGGAGCTGAACGTGATCTCGCGGCTGT
The DNA here is from genome assembly GCF_041424195.1 of Tardiphaga sp. NCBI lineage: Bacteria > Pseudomonadati > Pseudomonadota > Alphaproteobacteria > Hyphomicrobiales > Nitrobacteraceae > Tardiphaga > Tardiphaga sp. The sequence continues at coordinate 7,064 of NZ_JBGMOE010000241.1, forward strand.
CGACGACGGTCTTTCGAGAGCGGCAGGCTTCGATCGAAGAGATCAGTGGCTATCTGACGGCGAACTACGTTCTCTCCGGCTCCTACCGCAAGGCCGGAAGCAAGCTGCGGATAAATTTCGAGCTGGCGTCGTCCGCAAATCTCACAATCATCTGGTCGGATTCGATTGTCTGCAGCCCGACGGTATTGATCAGCGGAAAAGACGGCGTCGTTGCGGGCGTCGTGACTGCGGTCAGCATGGCGATCATGGCCCGCGAACTTGAGCGTGCCCAGTCCCAACCGCTTCCCACCGTTGAAAGCTATACGTTGCTAATGGGGGCGATTGCGCTGATGCATCGTCTGTCGGTGCAGGATTTCGATAGATCGCGGCAAATGCTTCAGGCCTTGACGGAGCGCATGCCTCGGCAGGCCGTGCCATGGGCATGGATGGCCAAGTGGCATGTGCTGCGCGTCCAGCAGGGATGGGCGGACGATCCGAATTTGGATGCGCAGCTGGCGCTGGATTGCGGGCGCCGGGCGCTCAATGTGGATCCCCGGTGTTCTCTTGCGCTGGTTGTCATGGGATTCGCTCATACCAATCTGCTGAAGCAGCTCGATATCGCCGAGGAACAGTACGACCTGGCGCTTCGGGTCAATCCGAACGATGGAATGGCCTGGCTTCTGAAGGGCACGCTTCTCGCATTCAAGGATCAGGGAAAGCTCGCAGTCGAGCACACCCAGCATGCCCTGAAACTGTCGCCTCTGGATCCGCACCGGTACTTCTACGACTCGCTGGCCGCTACGGCCGCTCTGTCCGCCGGGCAGTATAAACGCGCCATCGATCTTGCAAAACGTTCGCTGCGTGCAAATCGCACGCATACGTCCACGTTTCGCGCGCTGGCTATCTCGCAATGGCAGCTTGGGCTGCATGACGATGCACGCAAGACGGTGACCGAGCTGTTGAAGCTTGAACCGAGTCTGACGATCGCAAGGTATCGCGAGCGACATCCGAGCGGGGGATATGAAACCGGCAGGATCTGGTCCAGCGCTTTGGAAGGAGCTGGCGTGCCTCAATAGCGGAAACAGGAGTGTTGCCATGTGCACTATGGGTCCTGAAGGCGGAGCAGGAGGTGCTGGTGGTGCCGGCGGCGCAGGTGGTGCTGGCGGCGCCGGAGGCGCTGGAGGGGCGGGTGGCGCCGGGGGGGCCGGGGCTGCACCCTATGGCAGTTATGGGTCGCCACTGGTTGCGGATGCGCTCATCAGGCACCGCGACGGGATCGTCGGGAGTTGGCTAGGCCAGGTTGTTGCCCGATTGCCGCGCGCGCTGGATGACAAGAAAAACCTCGGAAATTGGGAGCCGTGGGTACGCGCTTCAATCATTGATTTCGACTTGCTGTCGCATCTGCATTTTACGACCCACCGCGAGACATTCACCTACAAGGACCACGCGAAGACTGTTTCGAGGACGCCCAGAGAGCGGTCCGTGACGGTCTGGCACTTTCAAGTACACACGACACCGAATGATCCCGCACCGAAAACCCGTTCGAGCCGGATTGCCACATTCATCCGTCCGTCTCCGGCCGTTTTCCAAAGTCAGCTCGACTTCCTGGATCAATATTCGGATTTGCGCGAGGACCGCCTTGCGGAAATCGTAACCGAACTCGGACCGCAATATGCGTTCTGGAGTTCCGTTGTAAATCTGCATCCGGACCGGACCAAAAAGACCATCGAGCTGCTCGACGCGGCGCTCCGTTTTGCAAACGCAGTCGAGATGCGTATCAAGCACGCGATGGCATGTTGGCGGCCATATGAATTGTCGCCCCAGGTGCAGCCGATCATTCTAACGCCCGGGCACGGCACGTTTCCGAGCGGCCATTCCACCGAAAACCACATGATCGCGCGCATCCTGTGGGAGCTTTACGGGCGCGAGCCCAATCTCGGTGAGCAGTTAATGCGACAGGCGGCGCGGATCGCCGTCAATCGCACGGTGGCCGGCGTTCATTTCCCGGTCGACACGGCTGCGGGGCAGGTGCTTGGGCTCTCACTTGCGCGCTATTTCATCCAGCGGGCGAAAGGCGGGACAAAGTTCAATGCCTGGCGCTTCGACGGCGAGCGATATCCCGGAAATCAGGATTTCGATTTCCACGATTTCTATGATTCAGCAAATGGACACGAAAAGCTGAATCCTCTGATCGATCCACCTTATGTCGACCCGCTCGCGTCGATGCCGCCAGCGGTGTCACCGATCATGAAATGGTTATGGGATGCGGCGCAGGCCGAGGTCATCTAGTCGTTGCGTTATGCCAGCGAAGTAACAGGCTTTGGCGGGTCCGAGCGATGGCAGAGAAGCGGAAGCTGATTTCACCCTATCTCGAATGGGCGGTGCTGACGGAGTTCGCTTATCTTCGTGGCGACTGGTTCTGGGTTCTGTTCGAGCTTGATGGCCCGGTAGACGTATTTGCCGGGTCCGTCGCCCGTTCGGGGTTGGAACAACTGGTGCGGATTCCCTCGATATACGAAAGCGCCGCACCGCCATCGCTGAGAGCGGCCGACGTCACGTGCTGTATGGCGATCGCGACACGCGAAGCGCTTATCGCGCTGGCTTCCGGAAAGGTGAAGCGGAACGATGCTGCAAGGTTCGCGACCGTTCTGTCCTCAGTCCGCCGTGTCGAACTCGGAACGCCGACGACAAATCTGTTCGGAAAGATCCCCCTTGCGGAGCAACCATTGCTCTCCGCAAAGCCGTCGCGACGGACCATCATCGCCATCATCGACGATGGACTGGCATTCGCACACGAGCGATTTCGCTTTCGGAACGGAAATTCGAGAGTGAAGTACTTCTGGAATCAGGACGACGCGACGAATGTCGGAGCGCCGACGGGGTTCGGCTGGGGACGCGAGCTGCCGGACAGTGAGATCAATCAGTTGCTGGCGTCCTGCACGCATGCCGGATCTGTGGACGAGGATGAGTTCTATCGATTGGCTGGCCAGAAACTGGTCGCCCGCCGGGCCAAGCACGGGACTCACGTCATGGATATCGCTTGCGGGCTTGATTCCAGAGACGTGGCGCCCGGAGATTCCTGTACTCCTTACATTATCGGGGTGCAGTTGCCGAGGTGGGTAACGGAAGAGACGTCGGGCTCATTCCTGACTCCCAATGTTTATGCTGCGATCTCCTATGTGCTCAGTCGTGCCGACAGGATCGCGGCCGCCGAGGGAACGGGTCCAATTCCCGTCGTTGTGAATTTGAGCTATGGGACCATTGCCGGGCCGCACGACGGCACGGCGCAATTGGAGGCTGCCATCGACCAGCTAATATCGGCACGCTCCGCGCCGCTCAGGGTCGTTATGCCAGCCGGAAACCATTATCTGGCGCGATGCCATGCTTTCCTGAAGTTGCCGAAAGCATCAACGACGAGGCAGCGGATCGAGCGTCTGCGATGGCGCGTGCAACCTGACAACAAGGCCGCCAGTTTCGCGGAGTTGTGGCTGCCCGCACAGACGGCGGCGAAATCGCGTGCCGAGATCGCTATCAGGATCACGACGCCGACGAACGAGCGAAGTCCCTGGATCGCGGCCAACCAGAGCTGGCAGTGGCCGACGCCAGGCAAACCTCGATTTTTCGCGACGTATGACGACCCGACGGGAGAGCGACCGCGTATCTTGCTCGCCATGGCACCGACCGCGGATCTCAAGAAGCCGCCACGTACGGCACCGTCCGGGACCTGGCTGATCGAAGTGAAAAACAGGCGGGAGGCTACGACTGTCGATGTATGGATCCAGCGCGGCGACACGCCGTTCGGTTATCCGCTATGGGGACGCCAGTCCCGCTTCGAAGACACGGACTATGTGCGATTCGATCTCGCCGGACGATTGGAGCAAGACGATAAGGGCGTAAGCCCGGTTCGCAGGGAAAGCACCATCAACGCGCTGGCAACGGGCCAGCATACGGTTGTCGTCGGCGGATTCCTCCGCAGTGACAGGCGCGTAAGTGAATATTCGGGAGCCGGGAGGCTCTCGACCCCGGGCGCCGTACCTTCGATCCGAAGCCCCGACGTGTCGGCGGTTGCAGATGATTCAGCGGCGCTGAGGAATCTGCTTGCAGCAGGCACGCGTAGTGGATCTGTTGTGGCCATGAACGGAACAAGCGTGGCTGCTCCGCAGGCCACGAGGTTGATTTCGGAGTTGATGATTGCGCAGCTCGCTTGCGACCGCGCGGATGTACAGCGCATCGCGAAGACCGGTGACGCGCAGGCACCAGGTCCGGGCTCGCCATTGGCGGTGCGTATCGGGGCTGGCCGGATCGACCTGTCTGGCCGTCCGAACCGGCGTTAGGTCGGGACGCGTGCCGCACGGGGGTATTGCCGTGCCGGAAATGAAGTCAGCAAGATCCGCCAGGCTTGTGGCGGCAATAGGCGAGACCGCGATCTTTGGCGATCTGGCACCCGAGACGATTGCCGAGCTGGCTCGCTACGCTTCTGTCCTGAAGTTCAAACGCGGGGACTATATTTTTCGAAGAGGTGACCCGGGAACGAGTCTGTTCGGGGTCGTGTCGGGTACCGTCAGGATGAGCTCGTCTTCTGCGGACGGGAAAAGCGCTGTGCTCAATCTTATTGGCGCTGGTCAGATATTCGGCGAGATCGCCGTTCTCGACGGTCTGGGCAGGACGACCGATGCAATCGCGAATGTCAATTGTGAGATTTGGCGGATTGAACGCCGCAATCTGATGCCCCTGATCCGCACCGAGCCGGCATTGGCAGTGAAATTCATCGACCTGCTGTGCGCCCGCCTGCGCTGGACAAGCGAGCACCTGGAGCAGGTGATCCTGCAAGGCCTCGCAACTCGCCTCGCGCATATGATCGTGAAACTAGCCGAGCGGAATTCGAGGGCGGGCGGAGCGCTTGTGGTTGATATGACGCAACAGAGCGTCAGCGAAATGGTGGGGATTTCGCGGGAGAGCGCCAACAAGGTCATATCGGTGTGGGCAGAACGCAAGTGGGTATCGGTCGAGAACCGGATGCTTGTCATCCTGGACGCCGGCGCGTTGAGAAACGTCGCCGGGCTGGTGTGAGGTGGAAGCGTTTACGGCGACAACGCGCGTAACCTCTCCAGGGCGGCGATCGCGATACAGCCCTGGCCCATGGTGGTCACACCTGTGCCTGATATTCCTCACGCACCGCTGCGATGTCAGCCAATGTCGGTAGTCCCGCTTCATTGCCAAGTCGCTGGATCTTGAATGTCGATGCGGCCCGCGCAAAATTGAAATGCTCGGCCCAGCTCTGTGCGGGATTGGCAAGGTACGAATAGACATAGGCGCCGTGGAACACGTCGCCGGCGCCGTTGGTGTCGATCACCTTCTCACGCGGAATCGGCAGCGCCGGCAGCGTATGTACCGTGCCAGCCTCGTCGTACCAGAGCAGGCCGCGCTCGCCGAGTGTGACGCCGCCGACGCGGCAACCGCGGGTCTTGAGATAGTCCAGCATCTTTTCCGGCGTGAGATCCATCTGCTCGCAGAGGCGCTCGGCGACAATGGCAACGTCGATGAATTCCAGCAATTCATGGGTGTTGGTACGCAAGCCGCCGCCGTCGAGCGAGGTGAGGATGCCCGCTTCGCGGCACAGCTTCGCATAATGAATGGCGGCATCTGGCTGATGGCCGTCCACATGCAATGCCCGGCAATCGCCAAGGTTCAGGAGAGGGAAGGGGTGAATGTGATGGTCGTCGCGGCAGCGGACGATGGCGCGCTTGCCGTCTTTCGGCATGATGAAGGACAGCGACGAACTCGCGACCTTGCGCGGATGAATCTCGATGGCATACTTCGCCGACATGTCCATGAACATGCGGCCGAGCCAGTCATTCGCCACGGTGGCGATCAGGTCCGGTACGATGCCCAGCTTGGCGCAGCAGAAGGCGGCGGTGACCGCATTGCCTCCGAAAGATACGGCATAGTCGGAGGCGACATGCTTTTCGTCACCGGTCGGCATGTGGTCGGTGATGAACGTGACGTCGATATAGGTCTGTCCGATAAAGAGTGCCTTCATGAATCCGTCCGTCTCGCCTGAGGGATGGCTGCGCCCGTCCGGAGACGGGGCATCAGTCAGCTTAACAGCGGTTGCGACGAGGTCACCACCGAAATTGTGCGATGCCGCAGGATGCGGCGGCCGGGCTGAGTCGGTTTCCAGCATTACGGCTCGAAAACTGGCATAGTTCGATCACAACAACGCCACGTAGACGGGAGGGATGCGATGATCACCGGGCTGGATCACGTAGTCATTTTGCTGGAGGACCTGGAGGCGGGGGTCGCCACCTATCAGGCCCTGTTTGCCCGTGCGCCCGCCTGGCGCAGCACCAGCGACGGAGCGGCCATGGCGATCTTCACGGTGGCCAATATGTCGGTCGAACTGATGGCGCCCGTCGGCCATGGTCCCGCTGCCGATCGCATTCGCGCCGTGCTGCCGGAACAGGGGGCGACGCTGGCCAGCATCTGTTTCAGGACTGGCGATATCGCGAAGATGCATCGCCGGCTCGATCGCCTGGCGCTGAAGCCTGATCCTGTTGTCGAGGTCGAGAGCAGGGATATCGAGACCGGCGCCACGCTCTCCTGGAAGCGTACGCGCGCGGCTACCGATGCGACACGCGGTGTCCGGCAATTCTTTCTCGAACTGTCCGACGAGCGACCGGTATCCCCCCTGGTGGGCAATGCGCCGTTCCTTGGCCTCGATCACGTCGTTGTCGCCACGCAGGACCCGGAACGCGCCGCTGCGCTCTATGGTGCGCGCCTGGGCCTCGACATGGCACTGGATCGCTCCAATCCGGACTGGGGCCATCTGATGTTTTTCCGTTGCGGCGATCTGATCGTCGAGGTCGTGCACCGCCCCGACGACAAGGCCGACAAGAATCGCGACAAGCTCTGGGGCATGACCTGGCGCGTCGCCGATGCCGATGCCGTCCGCGAGCGCCTGCTGGCTGCGCATGTCAACGTGTCGGAGGTGCGCAGTGGCCGCAAGCCGGGTACCCGCGTGGTCAGCCTGCGCGACGGGACCTGCGGAATCCCGACGCTGCTGATCGAGCGGACGGGGAAGGATGTGTAGAGGTGTAGGATGGGTAGAGTGCAGCGAAACCCATCGCTTTTGCGTGTGGGTTGATGGGGTTCGCGAAGGCGCTCTACCCATCCTACTCACAGTTGCGGATTGGCTACCGCCACAACACCGAACAACCCTGCCACAGCAGCACCAGCGAGATCACGAGCAGCAGCGCATAGGCAATGTTGTAGAACAGACTGGTGGGCGTGTGTTTCACCAGCCAGATGCCCATGAAGTTCGCGATGATGGCCATCGGCAGCAGCGCCAGCGATGTCGCGAAATTGCCGGCATGGAATTGGCCGAGTGCGAAATACGGGACGATCTTCAGCGCATTGACCACAGCGAAGAAGATCGTCGTGGTCCCGACCAGCACCAGCTTCGGCAGCCGCTGCGGCAGCACATAGACCTGGAATGGCGGGCCGCCCGCCTGGGTCATGAAGGAGGTGAAGCCCGATATCGCGCCCCAGAACACGCCGCCGGCCGGCCCCATACGCGTTGGTTCGATCCTGGCGCGCTTGCGCCAGACGTCGATCACGAAGATCAGGCCGATCAAACCGACGGTGATGCGGACGGCATTGTCGGAGATATAGGAGGCGAGCAGCCACGCCAGCGTCATGCCGGCGACCGCGCCGGGCAGCATGATCTTCAGATTAGAGGCGTCCCACTCACGGCGATAGACATAGATCGAGATCAGATCCTGCGTGATCAGCACCGGCAGCAGCAACGCAGCTGCCTCGAGCGGCGGCAGATACAGCGCCAGCAGCGGCGTGGCCGCAATGCCGACGCCGGAGAAGCCGCCTTTGGAGAGGCCGAGGAAAATCACCGCCGGAATGGCGACGGCATAGAAGAACGGGTCTGTGATGATGGCAGGCACAAGCAGGTCCGGTTGGGGCAGGGCAGTGATAGCGACGGCACCCGCAAAAGGCGATGCCCGTTTGCGCATATGGCCCGGAAGATGCTTTGTTCTCAAGCGCGCAAACGCATGCTACACGCGATAGACTTGCAGCTGTTGCGTAGTTTCGCTGAGCGACGGGATCCGGGTTTGGCAAAAACAACTAAAAAAGCGCCGAAGAAAGCATTGAAGTGGCAACGCGACCCGGAAGGGATGCGTCTGCGCATTCTTGAGGCTGCCAAGAAGGAATTTGCCAGCCGAGGTCTTGCCGGTGCGCGTGTCGATCGCATCGCCGCCCAGGCCGGCGCCAACAAGCGCATGCTCTACTATCACGTCGGCAACAAGGATGCGCTCTATCTTGCGGTACTCGAAGGTGCCTATGAGCAGATCCGTGCCGAAGAGCGCACGCTCGATCTCGAACATCTCGATCCGCCTGAGGCTATCGAGAGCCTGATCGCCTTCACCTGGAACTATTTTATCCGCAACCCGGAATTCCTCGCGCTGCTCAACACCGAGAATCTGGAGCGCGCGAAGCACATCAAGCGCTCCACAAAGGTTAAGTCGATGCATTCGCCCTTTGTGGAAATGATCCGCACGGTGGTTTTGCGCGGCGTCGCGTCAGGTGATTTCAAGGTCGCGATGGACCCGGTGCAGCTCTACATTTCCATCGCCGCGCTGAGCTTTTTCTATATCGGCAACAACGCCACGCTCAGCGTGATCTTCGGCAGGGATCTGCTGGCGAAGGAGGCGAGGGATGAGCGGCTGGCCCATATGGTGGCGCTCGTCCTGGCGGCGCTCACCGGCCGATCCGTGGCCGAATTCCAGCTGCCCCCAGCGCCGGTTGTCCACACGCCGACCCGTCAAAACGCCTGAAATCATTGTGTAATTTTCGCTAGTTGATCGGCCAATTGACAACGGCGAAGCCATGCGCTGTATTTATCCAACGAGTTAAATGCGACCGCGAAGCCGGCATCTGGGAGAAGAGACGCGTGAGTGAGAAGAAAGCCCCCGGCAGCGTATCGAAGCTGCTGAACGCCTCATGGCTGCGCCCGTTCCTGTTGCTGGTGATGATCGTTGTCGGCTGGGATCTGGCGATCCGCATCTTCAACATTCCCGCCTATCAGATCCCGGCGCCCGGCGATGTCGTGAAGGTGCTTTACACCGATTGGCCCGAGCTGCTCGCGCAGTCGTGGCCGACGACCTATGCCACGCTGCTCGGCTTTCTCGCCTCGGCCGTGTTCGGCATTCCCATCGCCATGCTGATCGCGGGCTCCAAGACTGTCGAAAGCTATGTCTATCCGCTGCTGGTGTTCTCGCAGTCGATTCCCAAAGTCGCCATCGCACCCTTGTTCGTGGTGTGGTTCGGCTTCGGCATCGTGCCGAAGATCATCGCCGCCTTCCTGCTCGGTTTCTTTCCCGTCGTCGTGTCGGCGGTGCAGGGCTTCAAGTCGGTCGATCCCGATATGGTCGATCTCGCCCGCGCCATGAAGGGCAGCAGACTGCGCGTGTTCTGCGCGGTGAACCTGCCGCATGCGCTGCCGGCGATCTTCTCCGGTCTCAAGGTGTCCGTCACGCTTGCCGTCGTCGGCGCGGTGGTCGGTGAATTCGTCGGCTCCAATTCCGGCATCGGTTATGTGCTGCAGCGCTCGATCGGCACCTTCGATCTGCCGACGATGTTTGCGGCTCTCGTGATCCTCGCGCTGCTCGGCGTCATTCTGTTCTGGCTGGTCGATCGCATCGAACGGTTTGCGATTCCCTGGCACGTCAGCCAGCGCGCGGATGTCTTCATCGGGTCCTGATCGGGGACGCGCAATTTCCAAACAAGCGGCCCGGCTAAACGGGCCGCGATCACCTGCTTCAATGGGAGGCTAAACATGCTGAAATGGGTTACTGCTGTTTCGACTGCTGCGATCACTGTCACGCTCGCACTCGCCACGCCGGCGGTTGCCGCCGACAAGGTGACGCTGATGCTCAACTGGTATGTCTATGGTGAGCATTCGCCGTTCTATTACGGCAAGGCCAAGGGCATCTATGAAGCCGAAGGCATTGATCTCGACATTCAGGAAGGTCGCGGTTCGGCGGCCACCGTGCAGGCCGTTGCCGCCAAGAGCGTGAATTTCGGCTATGTCGACGTTCCCACCATGATGCGCGCAGCCGTGAAGGGCGCCCCGGTGATCGCCACCGGCGTGTTGCTGCAGACCTCGGCCATGTCCGTGATGGGCTTCGTCGACAAGAACATCAAGAAGCCGGAGGATATCAAGGGCAAGACCGTGGCGATCACGCCGGCGGATTCCATGACCCAGATCTGGCCGCTGTTCCTCAAGAAGGCCGGCCTCAAGGAATCCGATTTCAAGACCGTCGCCGGTGACGGACAGACCAAGCTGAACGCCGTCATCAACGGCCAGGCTGACCTGCTGCTCGGTTACGTCATGGACCAGTCCATGAAGATCAAGGATGCCACCGGCAAGGACGTGTATCCGATCAAGTTCGCCGACTACGGCATCCACCTCGTGTCGTCGGGCATCGTCACCAATACCGACTACGCCAAGGCCAATCCGGATCTCGTGAAGCGCTTCATGTCCGCAACCACCAAGGCCGTCGAAGCTGCGTCGAAGGAGCCGAAGGCTGCCGCGCAGTCGATTCTCGATGCCAACCCGAAGGGCGGCAAGATCGAGACCCTGACCCAGGGCTTCGAACTCACCATCCCGCTCTACACCACGCCGGAAACCAAGGGTAAGCGCCCGTTCCAGGTCACCGACCAGAACATGAAGGACTCGGTGGACCTGATGGTCGAATACGGCGGCCTCGAAGCCAAGGCCAAGGACAATCCGAAGGCCTTCTACACCAACGAGTATCTGCCGAAGTAACCGGCCCGGCTATTTCGACCGAACTGACGAAACCAACAGGACTAGCCGTAATGACTGCAGCGATGAGGACCATGAGCGTCGATCAACCGAGTGCGCATCTTCGCGTCGTATCCGAGCAGTCCGCACCATCGAAGGCGTCGGGGATCAATCTCTCCGGCGTCTCCAAGACCTATGGGACCGGCGACGGCCAGGTGCAGTCGCTGCGTCCCCTGGACTTCCACATCAATGACGGCGAGTTCTTCGTCGTGGTCGGACCAAGCGGCTGCGGCAAGTCCACGCTGCTCAAACTGATCTCGGGCCTTCTTGCGCCGACATCCGGCGAAATCCATGTCGACGGCAACAAAGTCACCGAGCCTCATGGTGATGTCGGCATCGTGTTCCAGAACGCGCTGCTGCTGCCGTGGCGGAACATCATCAACAACGTGTTGATGCCGATCGACATGAAGGGCGAGTCACGCGAGAAATACATTCCGCGCGCCAAAGAACTCCTGAAGATGGTCGGTCTCGAGGGTTTCGAGAAGAAGCTGCCTTGGCAGCTCTCCGGCGGCATGCAGCAACGCGCTTCGATCTGCCGCGCGCTGGTGCACGATCCCAAGATCATGATGATGGACGAGCCGTTCGGCGCGCTCGACGCCATGACACGTGAGAAGATGAATGTCGAGCTGTCGCGCATCCAGCGCACCACCGGCAAGACGATTTTGCTGATCACGCATTCGATTCCGGAAGCGGTGTTTCTGGCCGACAAGGTGCTGGTCATGACCGAGCGCCCCGGTGGCATTGCCGCGATCTATGACGTGCCGCTCGGCCGCGAGCGCACGCTGGATGCGATGTCGAATCCGATTTTCACCGATCTGGTCGCGCGTATCCGCAAGCATTTCATGACCAACAGCGCGCTGGATTAAGGCCGATTTCCATGTCGCCACGGATCGCCTTGCGAGACATTACACTGTTCGAACGCCACGTAGCGTTCGTGCGGCCGTTTCGCTTTGGCGCGGTGACGGTGAATGCCGCGCCGCAAGCTTTCGTGCGCGTCGAACTCGAGGTCGAGGGTAGGGGCGTGTTCGTCGGCGCCTCGGCTGAACTGATGGTGCCGAAGTGGTTCGACAAGCGGCCGCATCTCGCCATCGATGATACGGTGAACGAACTTCGGCAATCGCTCGCAATCGCCAGTGATCTCTACCGCGCGCAATCGGGCTTCATCTGCGCCTTCGGTCTGCATGCAGCCTGCATCGGCGACCAGATGAAGGCCTGCGCCGAACTGGACATTCCACCGCTGGCCGCAAGCTTCGGCCCTGCGGAGATCGACAAGGCTGTGCTCGACGCGCTGCTCCGTGGGCTGGGCACCGACGTCTTCACCGGTATGACGGCGAATGTCGCCGGGCTTACTGCGCGCCTCGCGCCCGACCTTGGCGCCGACGACGTCGCGACTTTCCTCGCGAGCCGTGAGCGTTTGCCGCGCGTCGCCTTGCGCCACACCGTCGGCCTCGACGATGTGATCGAAGGCGAGGGCGGCGTCGCCGATCCCGGAGAGAACAGCGGCGCGCGTTATTTCAAGCTCAAGATGAACGGCGATCCCGAGGCGGATGCCGCCCGGCTGACGCGCATCGGTAAGGCACTGGCGACACTGCCTTACGACTATCAGGTCACCCTCGACGCCAACGAGCAATATGCCGACCTCCATGCGCTCGGTGCCCTGGTCGATCGCCTGGACAATGACGCTGCGCTATCGCCCATCGCCTCGAAGCTCCTCTATATCGAACAGCCGATGCCGCGCGACATCACGCGCGCGTCGCCGCTCGGCAAGCTCTCGTCGCGCAACTTCATCATCGACGAGGCCGACGACAATTGGGATGCATTCCCAGCCGCCAGGGCGCTAGGCTATCGCGGCATCTCGTCGAAGTCCTGCAAGGGCTTCTACAAGTCGATTGCCAACGCGACCCGCGCCGCGGCGTGGAGCGCGCAGGGCGTCGATCACTTCATCACCGGCGAGGATCTGACCTGTCAGGCCGGGCTCGGCGTGCAGCAGGATCTCGCGCTCGGCGCGCTGATCGGTGTGACGCATGCCGAACGCAACGGTCATCATTACGTCGATGGTTTTGGCACCGCGCCGGTTGGCGAGGCCGAGTCCTTCCTGAAAGCCCATCCCGATCTCTACAGCAGGGATGGCGACACCATCCGTCTGTCGATTCACGACGGCGATCTCCTCACGGGATCACTGACCTCTGCCGGATTTGCATCCGGCGCGCATCCGGACTGGTCGGCGCTGTCGCCACTCCAGCTCGCTTCATCCGATACTTCTCAAACTAAAATTCTCCAGGAGTCCTGACTATGGCTGTCCACCGCCTCGGCATCATCATGAACGGCATCACCGGCCGTATGGGTCTTAACCAGCATCTCGTGCGCTCGATCGTCGCCATCCGCGCGCAGGGCGGCGTGACCCTGAAGAACGGCGACCGCATGATGCCGGATCCGATCCTGGTTGGTCGCAATGCCGAGAAGATCGAAGGTCTCGCCAAGAAATATGGCATCGAGCGCTGGACCACCGATCTCGACAAGGCCTTCGCCGACAAGAACGACACCATCTTCTTTGACGCTGCCACCACGCAGGCCCGTCCGGGCCTGCTCAACCGTGCCATCGAGGCCGGCAAGCACATCTATTGCGAGAAGCCGATTGCGACCAATCTCGAAGCCGCGCTCGACGTCATCAAGAAGGCCAATGCCAAGGGCCTCAAGCACGGCACCGTGCAGGACAAGCTGTTCCTGCCCGGCCTGAAGAAGCTCGCGATGCTGCGTGACTCCGGCTTCTTCGGCAAGATGCTCTCGGTGCGCGGCGAGTTCGGCTACTGGGTGTTCGAAGGGGACTGGCAGGAAGCCCAGCGCCCGTCGTGGAACTACCGCGCCGAAGACGGCGGCGGCATGATCCTCGATATGGTCTGCCACTGGCGCTACGTGCTCGACAACCTGTTCGGCGAAGTCGAGAGCCTGACGTGCTTGGGCACCACCGACATTCCGGCGCGCTGGGACGAGCAGGGCAAGAAGTATACGGCCACTGCCGACGACTCGGCTTACGCGACCTTCAAGCTGAAGGGCGGCGTGATCGCGCACATGAACATGTCCTGGGCCACGCGCGTCTATCGCGATGATCTCGTCACCTTCCAGGTCGATGGCACCCACGGCTCGGCCGTTGCCGGTCTCACCGAGTGCATGATCCAGGCCCGTCAAGCGACGCCGCGTCCGGTCTGGAATCCCGACGAGAAGCGCACCCACGACTTCTATGCCGACTGGCAGAAGGTTCCGGACAACGCCGTCTATGACAACGGCTTCAAGGAGCAGTGGGAAATGTTCATCCGTCACGTCTGCGAGGACGCGCCCTACAAATACACGCTGCTCGAAGGCGCCAAGGGCGTGCAGCTCGTCGAATGCGCGCTGGAAAGCTGGAAGGAGCGCCGCTGGATCGACGTTCCCACGCTCAAGGTCTGAGGTTCATTATGAACAAGCCAGTCATGCCCACGTCGACAGCCTCGACGCTATCGCTGAAGCTGCCGAAGGCCGATCGCTCGATCGAGACCTATCGGCTGGCGGCGTCGCGGACGTTCCCCGCCAAACTCGACGGCGCGCTGAATCGCATCGCCTTCTCGGCGGCGCATATCGTTGCCGACCCGCTGGCAGAGTGCGATCCGTGGCTCAATCAGACCATCGATTGGGACCGCACCATCGCGTTCCGTGAGCATGTCTGGGATCTCGGTCTCGGCGTTGCGGAAGCGATGGACACCGCCCAGCGCGGCATGGGCATGGACTGGCCGACCTCGCTCGAACTCATCACGCGCTCCGTTGCGGCGGCGAAGCCGCGCGGCGCGCTGGTGTTCTCGGGTGCAGGCACCGACCACCTCGCGGTGGAAGACGCCAAATCGATCGACGATGTGATCAAGGCCTATGAGCAGCAGTTCGAAGCCATCGAGAAGGTGGGAGGTCGCATCATCCTGATGGCGTCGCGCGCGCTCGCCAAGCTCGGCAAAAATGCCGAGGACTACGGCCGCGTCTATGACCGCATCCTGTCGCAGTCGGCGCAGCCGGTGATCATCCACTGGCTCGGCGACATGTTCGATCCGGCGCTGGCCAATTACTGGGGCACGCCGAGCCTCGACACCGCGATGGACATCGCCGTTGACGTCATCAACCGCAACGCCGCCAAGGTCGACGGCGTCAAGGTGTCGCTGCTCGACGCACAGCGTGAGATCGACATGCGTCGTCGTCTCGATCCCAAAGTGAAGATGTATACCGGCGACGACTTCAACTATGCTGAACTGATCGCCGGCGACGACAAGGGATTCTCGCACGCGCTGCTCGGCATTTTCGACGCCATCGCCCCGGCGGCATCCTATGCGCTGTCGCGTCTCGCCGCTGGCGACGAAGCCGGCTTCCACGACGTGCTCGGTCCGACGGTGCCGCTGTCGCGCCACATCTTCAAGGCGCCGACGCGGTTCTACAAGACCGGCATCGTATTCATGGCCTATCTCAACGGCCATCAGGATCACTTCACCATGATCGGCGGGCAGGAGAGCACGCGCTCGACCCAGCATCTTGCCGAACTGTTCCGGCTCGCCGACAAGGCGGGTCTGCTCGCCAATCCCGAACTGGCGACGCAGCGCATGAAGGCGATCATGGCAACACGCGGGATCGAAGCCTGAGATGCGTGACTTCTCGAATGACCATCGCTGGCTGTCGCTGAACACGGCGACAGTCCGCAAACAGGGCGACTTCGTCGCCATCGCCGAGGCTTGTGCGCGTCACAAGATCCGCGGTGTCTCGCCGTGGCGCGACCAGGTCGCTGCTGTCGGTCTCGACAAGGCCGTCAAGGCGGTGCGGGATCACGACCTCGAACTGTCCGGCTATTGTCGCGGCGGCATGTTCGTCTCCGATGAAGCCCATCGCCAGCAGCAGCGCGACGACAACCGCCGCTGCGTCGACGAGGCTGTGGCGCTTGGCTCGCCATGCATCGTGCTCGTGGTCGGCGGGTTGCCGCAATATTCGCGGCCGGGCTCTGCGCCGTCGAAGAACATCATCAATGCGCGCGCGCAGGTCGATGACGGCATCGCCGAGATGATGGAATATGCCAGGCAGGCGAAGATGCCGCTGGCGATCGAGCCGCTGCATCCCGCTTACGCCGCCGACCGCGCTTGCGTGAACACCACGGAGCAGGCGCTCGATATCTGCGACCGCCTCGATCCCAACCGCACCGGCATGCTCGGCGTCGCGCTCGACGTCTATCACATCTGGTGGGATCCGGAGATGCATGCGCAGATCGCGCGGGCAGGGAAGGACCGTCTGCTCGCCTTCCACGTTTGCGACTGGCTGGTCCCGACCAAGGACATCCTTAACGACCGCGGCATGATGGGCGACGGCGTCATCGACATCCGGGGCGCCCGTGCCGCCGTGGAAGCGCAGGGCTTCGCCGGTTATTGCGAGATCGAGATCTTCTCGGAGAACTGGTGGAGCAAGTCGATGGACGAGGTGCTGGCCACATGCATCGAACGGCATAAGACGGTGGTGTAAAGCACGGTATAGTGCCGAAACGCACGAACCTCTCGACTGTCATTCCGGGACGCGCAAGGGTGGGTCCTGGAATGACGATGGAAGAGGCGGATTAACATTTTTTCCTATATCTATTGACAGTATACCTATAAGGATTATCCTCCGCTCGTCCGGTTCACGAGGGGCGCTTCTAGAGGCGTCTTGAAGTGGGACAGGATGCGGCGCCTGCGGGCGTGGGGTGACGTACCCTGCGCACTCGGGAGGTCCTGGGTCACCGTCCGGCCCCACTACGGGGGTCTGCCACTCATGCTGGCTGGACGTGGCATTGGTGAACGGCGGGAAACCGCCGGGATAAGCGGAGTGCGGAGCTCTGCCCTTTGCCCGGAAGAACGGTCCCGGGGACAGAAATCGCTGCGGTGGCGCGCCGTGAGGCGTTGCGCGGTTGCAGCTTGCCGGCGTTCCGGTGGAGCGGATCGCGACAGAAACCACCCCTTGCGCCTCACGGCGCGCTGCCACCCCTCATCTTGAGGGGGCGGTATAGCTCGGGCGCTTTGGCGT